>CAYTVM010000067.1:0-7635 GCA_964441685.1 uncultured Atribacterota bacterium
TATTTCTGTCATTGCAAAAACCCTTCCTTTCTGTCATTGCGAGGAACGAAGTAAGCCTGCCCCAGCGAAAGCAGGGGAAGCAATCGCATCTGATAACGAATAACGATTTTAACATCTTGCATCTTTTAACTTAAAAATTGGAGGAATATCAATTGAAGGAAGATTTATTAAAATATTGGCTAGCCTGGAATAAAATATCGGATATGGGTCCAAAAAGATTTTACAAATTACTTGAATGCTTTGGCTCAGCCGATGCTGCCTGGCAGGCAAAATCAGGAGAAATATCCAAAATTCTAAATTTAAGTCCTAAAATATCCTCCCGAATTTCCGAAGAAAAAAATAATACTAATCCCCAGCGTGAATTAGATTTAATACATCAATATCAAGCGAGTGTTTTAATTATAGAAGATGTTCTATACCCCGAAAACTTAAAAGCCATTCATTATCCTCCTCCGGTCTTATATTATAAAGGAACTATCTTAGAGTTAGATAAAAACGCTATTTCCATCGTAGGCTCAAGAAAAGCCACCTACTACGGAAAAATGGTAGCCGAAAAATTAGCTAAAGATTTGGCTTTAGCCGGGTTAACCATCATCAGTGGAATGGCCCGGGGAATAGATACAGCTGCCCACAAAGGCGCTCTTTCAGTAAATGGTCGGACTATAGCTGTATTAGGTTGTGGTATTGATCATATATATCCTCCTGAAAATAGAGGGTTAGCCCGGGAGATAGAAGCTTCAGGAGCAGTCATAAGCGAATTTCCTTTTTCTACTCTGCCGGAAAGGCAGAATTTTCCCCGCAGAAATCGTATTATCAGCGGATTAAGTCTGGGAACGGTGGTAGTAGAAGCCGCCGAAAAAAGTGGTGCTCTGATTACTGCTGATTTCGCCCTCGACCAGGGCCGGGAAGTATTCGCAATTCCGGGAAATATAACCTCTCCATTATCCAACGGTTCGCACAATTTAATAAAACAGGGAGCAAAATTAGTTAACAATTATCAGGATATCTTAGAAGAAATACACCTAGCATTTCCCCAAAAAACCAATGAAAAAGAGATAATTTTGGAAAATACTTCCCTAACCGCAGAAGAGAAAATCATTTACCAGGTAATCACCAAAGAACCTTCTCAAATAGATGAAATTATTGAAACAAGCAAACTTTCCATCGGCAAAGTAAGCGAAATACTGCTTAACCTCGAATTAAAAGACTTAATAAAAGAGATTGAAGGAAAAAGATTCATTAAACTATAATTTATATTGCCTTAATAAGAATCATTTAGTATAATGTAAAATGTCGGGGCGTAGCGCAGTTTGGTAGCGCACCTGAATGGGGTTCAGGGGGCCGGAGGTTCAAGTCCTCTCGCCCCGACCAGAATATCTTCTACCTATTACAAAATCCCTAGATTCCCACCTGACATATTTCTCGCTATCATTCCTTCTCCGCAATTTATTTTCAAAAAACAAAAACAATCTTTGTAAAAAAAGAAGGATTTTTTAAAAGTTATATCGTATATAAAATATGTAACACGCAAAATGTTTCACCTGCAAAATATAAAATTATAATATTGGGAGGTTTATCATGAGTAAAAAAATGCTTTTGCTATTATTTGCGATTGTTTGTCTGTTTTTTGCATTTGGATTAGTGACTTATGCTGCCGCAATAGATCAGTCGCTGGTATCGTTCTCTTCCGGAGCGTTACTGGTAGAGAAACCCGCTGAGTATAGTTCTGGATGGAGTGGCTTCTGGATTATGGATGAAGATCCCAAAACTGGCTGGTGCTGTCCCGAGGGTCAAATTTTAAATAATGTTTTTGTTATTGAACTTGCCGAGAAGACGGTGCTCAATCGCCTGGAGTTTGATACGGGAAATGTAGACACAAGTGGGAGCGGTGCAAACGATGTTATGGTGGAGATTTCAAATGAGGGTCCCACAAAAGGGTTTACGGAGATCGCCAGGGTGTCGCTGGTTGACCAGGAGGATAATCAGAGCTTTCCAGTGACAGTTGATAAATCCGGAAAGTGGCTTCGACTGACCATCCAAAATAATCAGGGTTCGCCTGAGTATACAGAGCTTATGGATTTTCGTGCCTTCGGAATGCAATCGACCCAGACGCCTTTACCTGATGTTTCCGGGACTTATGAGACGAACTATAATGATTTTCATCTAAGACAGCAGGGAACATCAGTGACCGGATGTTATGAATGGGATGAAGGCGTATTAAACGGGGGCATTGAAGGCCGGATGATGAAATTTACCTGGCAGGAAAGGGATGGAAAAGGTCCAGCTGTCATGGTTTTCACCTCCGATGGAGAAAAGTTTTTTGGTCTTTGGTGGTACGAGGGTCAGGAGAGTGCAGCAGGAGAATGGAATGGCGTGAAGAAGTCTCAGGAAGTTGGCGGCTGTCCTCATTGGGCAGGAGGAGTGCAGGAGCAAATGGCTAAGGATCTTTCAGAGTTCGGAAGGGTAAGACTTTACGGAATTAACTTTGATTATGATTCAGCTGTCATTCGAGGCGAGTCTAAACCGACTTTGGATAAAATCGTCGCCATGCTCGATTCTGAACCGACCATGCTGTTGATGATTGAAGGACACACTGACTCAGACGGTTCTACCGAGCACAATCAGGTTCTTTCCCAGCAGCGTGCAGAATCAGTGAAATCATATCTTGTTGCTGCCGGTATTTCTTCCTCTCGACTATCTGTAGAAGGTTTTGGTGAGTCTGAACCAGTTGCTTCCAATGCCACAGCTACCGGTAAAGCTCAGAATCGCCGTGTGGAGCTGGTTAAAAAGTAGAAAATAACAAATTTTATTAGAATATTAAAAACTCCAAATCAAATTGTTTGTGGTGGAGAAAGAATTACTGATGATGAAGGGCAAATTGAATTTGATTAATCTTTAATTTATTTGCTAAATCCAGCATATTAACAATATACTGGAATTCTACTTCTTTATCTGCATATACCGTTACTTCTCTTGTTTCATTTTTTATCATGAGATCATATAAAGTATTCGAAAGCTGTTCCCATCCTATTTTTTCCTTTTCTAAAAATAGTTGTCCTTCCTTGGTGATATATAATACGATTTCATCAGTACTTTTTCCTTCTACCGTATTAGTCCCGGGTAATTGTATGGTTGCCTGTACTTCGTTCATATTTATTGTTGATGCTACCATAAAAAAGATTAACAACAAGAAAACAACATCAATTAATGGAGCTAAATTCATATCCAGATCTGTTTTTTTAACTCGATATTTTCTCATAAGGAACTCCTGATTTTCTGATATAATTTGTTAATTCTATTTCCCGTTTCTCCGTATGAGTTACCATTTGTTCGAATTTATTTATAAAATAGTAGTAGGCACCCAAACTGGGGATAGAAATAATCAAACCGAAGGCGGTGGTAATCAATGCCTCGGAAATTCCTTCAGCCAACTGTTGTGTCTCCACATTTAAAGATAAATAATGAAACGTTTTTATCATACCGGTGACAGTTCCCAGCAATCCCATAGTAGGGCTGATTTTTCCGATAAAATTCAATAATTCCAAATGCCTTTCATATTTGGGAAATTCATGCAATTTAGCTTCATCCATCTGTTGATACATTTCTTCAACACCGTCATTTAAATGATAAATACCCTTTTTTAATATTTTCCCAATTGGATTTTTTATATCATTACAAATTTTTAGCGCCTCGTTTTGTTTGTTTAAATGGATATTTTCCTTGATAGCTGTCATAAAATCATCCGGTATTTCTTTCGGAATCTGATAGTATTTAAAGAAGCGTTCCAAAATAATCGCCAGTGCAATAATGGAAATAAATAGTAAAGGGTATATAATGGGTCCCCCTTGCTGTAAAATGCTATACATAAAAATAACCTCTCATTTTTTTATTTTATTTGGAAATTAATAGGAATTAATACCCAGCTTTCTCTTGGTTGGTTTCCTTTTTTTGCCGGTTTAAACTGCCATTGCCGGACTGATTTAACGGCAATTTGATCAAACGCTTCATACCCTGATGACTCAAAAATATGAATTTCTTTTACCTTGCCTTCTTTATCAATAAGTATTTTAAGAATGACTTTCCCTTCAACATCCCTTTCTCTTAAATTTTTTGGATAGACGGGACGTTGAAATTCAATCAATTCAGGTGGATTTACATTATCCGGATAATTGTTTGTGGTAAAATCAAGTATTTCCTCAATCTCCGGAATTTTCTTCGCTTGTCCTTCATTTTTATAATCAGTCTCTTGTAAAGCTATATTAAAATCTCCCTGAATAGGTTTTTCTTCCATTTTTTCAGCAGAAATCGTTTTATTGGATAGTAACTCTTCTTCTACAACCTGATCCGTGTTAACCTTTTGAGTAAGATCTTCCGTTATCTCTTCCTGATTTTCTATCTTTTTCATCACAGGTGAAGAAGGTATCTCTTTTTTATCTCTATTATCCTGAATTATTTCTTCCACCGGCAGCTCTCTTTTAACAATTTTTTCTTCCAGGTGCAGGATTTGTTTTTCCATATTACCATTCTCAATATTTTGAAAATCAGGAACTGATTTTATATTCGGAACGCCTGAATTTTCAAGCGGAGAAGAGAGAACCGTTTTTAATTTTAGGGATATATGGGTCACATAAGATTTCTTCATTATTTTCTCATCAGATGAAGCCTCTAATAAATAATTAAAATGACTGATTAAAAAGAAATGAATAAATAAGGACAATATTAAAGCAGTCCATATAGGTTTAGGTTTTCTTAATCTTTTCATCTTCTTATAGAAGGTACCATTCCATTATTCCGTTAAATTTCTTAGGGCAAGTCCAACTAAATAGGACTTGCCCTAAGATTGATTTAAAATTCGAAACTTAGGCCTGCGGTATAGATTCTTCCGTTGATTGGATATCCACTTACTATTTCCGGTTGTTGGTCTAAAATGTTTTTCACGGAAAAATCAAGTTTAACTTTGCGATCGTTTTTTTTACTCAGGGTCAATTCCTTACCTATATTCAGATCAATCAGACAATAGTTCGGCAAATCATCCGGCCTTTCGGTAACAGCATAACCCTCTAATTCCACAGATAGTTCATCTTGATCCTCACCGGTGTTATCGTAATAGCCAAGGCCGAAACTATATTTACGATGAGGCTTGAGTTGGGCATTAGTATTTGAATCCACAGCATTTAGATAGGTGTATCCAAGATTAGCTTTTAAATGATTACCCAGATCTTTTTCTAATACAACTTCTAATCCATCAACCCTCGCCGAATCGATATTAGATGGTATCCAAATCCCATCTTCTCCGGCAGCCCAATTAATCAGGTTGCTAACATTCTTTCGAAAAAGGTTAAATTCTCCTTTACAGTCACCCTCTTCATTGATATAGCGTAAACCTGCCTCGTAAGCCCAGGCAGTTTCAGGAACTAAGTCAGGATTACCGGACACATAACTTGTGGATGGCCAGTAGAGGTCATCGAAAGTCGGCGCTCGATAAGCCTTACCAACCGAGGCATGGAAATTTATTTCATCTGCTATGCGATAAGAAATTCCTAAACGTGGATTAAACTGCCCTCCATAGATCTGATTATAATCATAACGAGTTCCCAAAGTCACTTTCAAATCATCGAGATCCTCAGGCTGCCAGACATCTTGTACAAAAACCGCACCATTCAGCGTTTCATGCTTCCCGATCTCATTACTATTTACCCGATCCATGATTACTTCTGCTCCCCAGGTGAAGATATGCTGGCCATCCGATCCTTCTCCGTTTAAGCTAAAATCATAATCTGTGCAATTAAAAGACAGACCGGTACGATTCGTTTTATGGATACTTGAACCGGTATAGCCATATTCATCAGGGTCATCATAAATTAACTTATGATAATTATTATAAACGATTACGGAAATATCTTTGTCTTCCGTCTTTCTCTGCCAGCTTGAATTAAAGTTGAAATTTTGGTCATCTTGGGTTGCCTGCGGTGTGAGGTAAGTCAGCGAGCCTGGCACCCCTCGTTGATAACTATTGTACTGGAGGGTAAGATCCAGATTAGTCTGTTGGTCTAACTGAATATCTATCTTTCCTAAAAAATTGATTTCATCCATTTGACTGTTTTCCCTTGATCCTTCAGTCGTTAAGTATTTCCCGAAAAGAAAATAATTTAAATCTTCATTGCTCCCCTGATAGGAGAGTTCATAATCTCGTGTTTGGTAAGTGCCAAAATTTGCCTTAACTTCTCCGATAGATTCGCCTTCCCCTTTTTTTGTTATAATATTGATTACTCCTCCCAGGGCATTGGCACCGTATATGGCCGAAGCAGGTCCCCGATAGATTTCTATTTTTTCTATTATACCGGCAGGAATTTGTCCTAAATCGATTTGTCCGGTTTGAGGATCATTCATCGGTCGTCCGTCAAGCAGGATCAGGACCTGCTCGGCAGATGATCCGCGGATACTAATACTTTTAATTCCGGCGGCATTCCCATAGTCATTAATTTCCAATCCGGCGATAATGCTTAATATATCGGCAAGATTCTCTGCTTGAGCTGCTTTAATTTCTTCTTCAGTGATGACTTCTACACTGGCAACCGAATCCAACACTCTTTCCGGATATTTAGAGGCAATGACCACAATTTCATCCAGAATGAATATCTGATTTGTATTTTCTAAGGCTAAACCTGGTATTACTGCAATAATCTGAATTAAGGTAATTATGCCTATGATAAGTAAAAAATATGTTTTATTCTTCATGAATAAACTCCTTTCTTGTAAGATATAATAAAATACACTTTTTCAACTCTTATAAACACAAAAGAAAAACATGATTAAAAAATCTATTTACCTATACGTGTACCTCCTTTAAATTTTTATCCTTAAAAATTAAATATAATATTCGTAATTGGATTACAGTGCTCGACCATCAGATGTTACTTGAAAATAAAAAAAGGCTGCTTCCCCTATATAATAGGAAGCAGCCTTAAAATTGGCAGATAAACGCTATAAAATGGCAAGTGCTCTACCCCTATGTCGGAGGATAGTCAAGCAGACAACCAAGGCAAGTCTTCTGGCTTCCGGCCCCTTAAAACATACCATCCTTCCCGCTCATCAAGCAGTGAATGATACAAGGTTATGCCGGTTACAGATACGACAATAGCAACGGTCTTTCACCGTTTTCCTTTTTAATTCTTTCGAAACCAAAGTTGTTGACTATATTTAATTTTTATTTTTATTACTATAACATGGATATCTTTTAATTGTAAAGAAAAAAAGGAGTTAAACCTTTATTAAGGAGCGTATATCCTTTTCTCTTTCTAATATTATTTCTAACTTGATATTCTTTCAATAAATGATATTATATAATCGATATATTATAAAAACAACCTATTTAACATTAAACTAAAATAAAGGTAATTTTTATGAGTAAAATAGAGAATAAATATGAAGTGATAGTTATTGGAGCGGGGCATGCCGGATGTGAAGCAGCCTTTGCTTCTGCCCGTCTTAATTGTAAGACACTTATGGTCACGCTTGATTTGGATAATATTGCTTTTATGCCTTGTAATCCCTCGGTTGGAGGTCCTGCTAAAAGTCATTTGGTAAGGGAAATCGATGCATTGGGAGGAGAAATGGGTAAAATTGCCGATCGAA
>CAYTVM010000068.1:0-7621 GCA_964441685.1 uncultured Atribacterota bacterium
GGTTAAAGGCATTGGGACTGCCCGATGAGGGTGTATATAATAAAAAAGAAAGAGTAATTAAAGAGTTAAAATATGCAGATAATATTTATAAAAAAATCGGTTGTCCGATAATTAACATGACCAATATGGCCGTAGAAGACATTACCACAAATATACTTAAAATTATAAAAAAGGAGGATGAATAGGTATGAAGAAATATGTTTATTTTTTTGATGAAGGAAAAGGGGATATGAAATCTATTTTAGGAGGAAAGGGTGCTGGTCTGGCAGAAATGACCCGAATAGGAGTTCCCGTTCCTCAGGGATTTACCATAAGTACAGAAGCTTGTATCGAATATTATGAAAATGGTCAAAAGTACCCTGAAGGGTTAGAAGAGCAAACAAAAAACAATTTAAAAAAGTTAGAGAAAGTAACTAAAAAGAAATTAGGAGATTCTGAAAATCCCTTATTGGTTTCCGTGCGATCCGGTGCTGCAATTTCCATGCCCGGCATGATGGATACCGTTTTAAATTTAGGATTAAATGATACTACTATTCAAGGGATTATCCACAACACAAAAAATGAACGTTTTGCTTATGATAGTTATCGGCGTTTTATACAGATGTTTGGAAATGTAGTTTTAGGTATCGAACATGATAAGTTTGAACATCTTTTAGAAGAGATAAAAGAGAAATATCAAGTAAAATTAGATACGGAAATTACCTGTGAAGGGCTGAAAGAATTAGTAGAAGGATATAAAAAACTCGTCAAAAAAGAGACCGGGAAAGATTTTCCTCAAAATCCAGAGTTACAATTAAAAACTGCCATAGACGCAGTATTTAATTCCTGGAATACTAAAAGGGCAGTAACTTATCGGAGGATTAATAAAATTTCTGATGATTTGGGAACTGCAGTAAATATTCAAGAGATGGTTTTTGGTAATATGGGAGAAGATTCAGGAACAGGGGTTGGATTTACCAGAAATCCTTCTACCGGAGAAAAAGAATATTACGGAGAATATCTTCTGAATGCCCAGGGAGAAGATGTGGTTGCAGGTATCAGAACACCTATACCTTTATCTAATCTTAAAAACGATTTACCAAAAGTAAACAAAGAGCTTATTGATATAGTGACACTTTTAGAAAAACATTATAGAGATGTTCAAGATTATGAGTTTACCATAGAAAAAGGGAAACTTTACTTGTTGCAAACCCGAACAGGGAAAAGAACTGCTCAAGCTGCTCTTAAGATTGCGGTAAATATGGTAGAAGAAGGAATAATAAATAAAGAGGAAGCTATTTTAAGGATAGAACCCAATCAATTAAATCAACTGTTACATAAAAGGATAGACCCAAACGCTAAAACTAAAGTCATTGCCAAAGGTTTACCTGCTTCTCCGGGGGCAGCCTATGGCAAAGTGATCTTTACTGCAGATGAAGCAGAAGAATTAGGGAAAGAAGGAGAAAAGGTAATATTAGTAAGAACGGAAACAACGCCTGATGATATACATGGGATGGTTGAAGCACAGGGCGTCCTTACCAGCAGAGGTGGCATGACCAGTCATGCAGCGGTAGTAGCTAGAGGTATGGGAAAGGCATGTGTAGCCGGTTGTAGTGCTTTGAATATTGATGTAAAAAAAGAAAAAATATCTATCGACGACATAGCAGTAAAAAAAGGTGATTTTATCACGATAGATGGAGGAACAGGAGAAGTATTTTTAGGGAAAGTGCCTACTATTGAGCCAAAAATGAGTAAAGAATTTGAAACACTATTATCTTGGGCCGATAAAATAAAACGTTTGGGTGTATACGCTAATGCCGATACCCCGGAAGATGCACAAAAAGCCAGAGAATTAGGAGCAGAGGGTATAGGACTTACCAGAACAGAGCATATGTTTATGCAACAAGATCGCTTACCTATTGTACAAAAAATGATTATGGCCGATACCCTAAAAAGCAGAGCAGAGGCCTTAGAAAAATTACTGCCTGTGCAGAAGGGTGATTTCTTGGGCATTTTAAAAGCTATGGAAGGATTACCGGTGATTATCAGACTTCTCGATCCACCGCTTCACGAGTTTTTACCCAACCTGGAAGATACTTTAATAGAAGTCACTACTTTAAAATTAAAAAACAGTGATTCAGCAGAACTTGCCAAGAAAGAAAAGTTATTAGAAATAATTAAATCTCTACACGAAATGAATCCCATGTTAGGACTTAGAGGATGTAGATTAGGTTTATTATATCCGGAAATATACGATATGCAGGTTGAAGCTATTATAGAGGCTGCCATAGAGCTGACAAAAAAAGGTATCAAGGTAAAACCTGAAATAATGATTCCCCTGGTAAGTCATATAAACGAATTTAGACCGATATGTAAAAGAACCAGAAAAATTGCCGATGAAAAGATAAAATCTGCAGGGGTAAAATTAAAATATAAAGTCGGTACCATGATTGAATTACCACGTGCCGCCTTGACTGCTGATAAGATAGCAGAAGATGCTGAATTCTTTTCTTACGGTACCAATGATTTGACTCAAACAACTTTTGGTATCAGCAGGGATGATGCTGAGGGAAAATTCTTATTAAAATATGTTGCTGATAAAATATTAGAAGAAAATCCTTTTGAAGTTTTAGATCGCGAAGGAGTTGGAAAATTAGTTAAGATGGGTGTAAAGTTAGGAAGGGAAACCCGTCCTGACTTAGAAGTAGGTATTTGTGGAGAACATGGCGGAGAACCACAATCGGTAGAATTTTGCCATTCTGCCGGATTAAATTATGTGAGTTGTTCGCCTTTTAGAGTGCCTATTGCCCGGTTGGCAGCTGCTCAAGCGGTAATAAAAGAAAAAAAAATAAAACAATAATAATTTACCCATTGACCGATTCTCCAATTGGAGAATTAAGGAAAATAGCTTATAACGATCATTGAAAAGTGTAAAACATAAAACCAAAATTTAAATTAAAAAATATAGGGGTGTATTGAGTACACCCCTATACACTTAAAAATGAAATGAAATATAAATAAAAAGAAAGGAAATGATAATATATGCAAATTGAACTGTTAATTCCCCTAAGTGGCATCATTGCCCTTATTTTTGCTATATTTCTTTCTCTGAAGGTAATTAGAGAAAAACAAGGCAATGAATTGATGAAAGAAATATCAAATATGATTGAAAAGGGAGCCATGACTTTTTTAAAAAGAGAATATACTGTTTTAGTATTTTTTATTATCATAGTTGCTTTTATATTGGGCTGGGTGAGGAGCCCGATTACCAGCTTATCTTTTGTGGTGGGGGCAATTTGTTCCGGATTGGCAGGTTTAACCGGAATGAAAATTGCTACTAAAGCAAATTCGAGAACTGCTAATGCTGCCATAGAGGGAGGAATAACCAAAGCATTAAAAATTGCTTTTTCCGGTGGTGCAGTGATGGGTATGTCGGTAGCAGGTTTTGGATTATTAGGTTTAGGTACTTTATATTACTTTATTAGAGAACCAGAAACTATAAATGGATTTGCTTTAGGCGCAAGTTCTATAGCTTTATTTGCCAGAGTAGGTGGTGGAATATTTACTAAGGCAGCAGATGTGGGAGCTGATTTAGTGGGAAAGGTGGAAGCAGGAATACCTGAAGATGACCCCCGTAACCCGGCTGTTATTGCAGATAATGTAGGGGATAATGTAGGGGATATAGCCGGAATGGGTGCAGACCTATTTGAATCTTATGTAGGTGCAATTGTTTCCACTATGATTTTGGGTGCATTATTATTTGAAGGAACTAAAGGCGTCATATTCCCTTTATTATTGGCTGCTTGTGGAGCAATTTCTTCTATTATTGGCACCTTTTTTGTCAATACTAAAAGCGAGAAGAAATTAAACTCCGCTTTAACCAAAGGAACTATGGTTAGTGGATTTTTAGTTATTATTTCTTCTGCTTTTCTTTCTAATGCTTTATTTAATAGTTTAAATGTATTTTATGCCACTACTGCTGGATTGCTCGCTGGCATCATTATCGGATTAGTAACTGAATATTATACCTCTTACAATTATTCTCCGGTAAAGTCAATTTCCAAGTCATCACTTACTGGAGCAGCAACTACCATTATTTCGGGATTGGCTGTTGGTATGCAAAGTACTGCAATACCACTAATTTTAATCGCCTTTACAGTATTAATCGCCAATAAATTCGCGGGTTTATACGGTATTGCTGTTTCAGCGGTAGGTATGCTTTCTATAGTCGGTATGACGGTTTCCGTTGATTCTTACGGCCCGATTGCTGACAATTCGGGTGGAATTGCCGAAATGGCCGGGCTGGATCCCAAGGTTCGAAAAATTACCGATTCCTTAGATGCTGTAGGAAATACTACTGCAGCTATTGGAAAAGGTTTTGCTATCGGTTCAGCAGCATTAACTGCTTTGGCTCTATTTTCGGCTTATTGCAAATCTGTAGGTTTAGAAATTATAAGCATAACTAATCCGATAGTAGTAGCTGGAATGTTTATCGGCGGGATTTTGCCTTATCTTTTTTCTTCTTTAGCTATAAATGCAGTGGGTAAAACAGCTTTTTTAATGATAGAAGAAGTACGAAGGCAATTTAGAGAAATTCCTGGATTGAAAGAAGGAAAAACTAAACCTGATTCTGCGAAATGTGTAGATATTAGCACTAAAGGAGCTTTGAAAGAAATGATACTGCCTGGGTTGTTAGCTATAATTGCTCCTATATTGGTAGGAGTAATGCTTGGACCAAACGCATTGGGAGGAATGTTGATTGGGGCAGTGTTAGTGGGAGTATTGCTGGCTATACAGATGGCCAATTCCGGAGGAGCTTGGGATAATGCCAAAAAATATATCGAAATGGGAAATTATGGGGGGAAAGGTACAAAAGTCCATGAAGCTGCAGTGATAGGTGATACTGTTGGTGACCCTCTTAAGGATACTGCCGGCCCTTCTATGAATATATTGATTAAAGTTATGTCCATCGTTGCTCTGGTTTTTGTCCCTTTATTTCTAAAATAGCCGTTAGTGAATAGTGAATAGTCGTTAGTTTAAAATACCAGATTCAAGATAAATTAGCTGGTTGGTTTTCTAGTTAGCGGATCTATGATATGTTACAGATAATTTTACAAGTAAATTCTGACTTTTAGGTTATAGTTTGTTGTAAGGGCACAATGAATTGTGCCCTTGTCGTATTAATCCCTAATTTCTCCTAGGGACACGATGCATCGTGTCCCTACAATACTAAAATGACTTTACAAAAAATATAATTCCCAAAGAATACGATTGGGAGGAAACATTAAATGAGATTTTATGATTTAATTATAAAAAAAAGAGAAGGTCGAAAATTAAATCAAGAAGAAATAAATTTCATGGTAAAAGAATATTCTAAGGATAGGATTCCAGATTATCAAATGTCTGCCATGTTGATGGCTATCTATTTTCAAAGAATGAATATTAATGAAATAAAATATCTCACCATGGCTATGGTTCATTCTGGAAAAATTATCGACCTTAGTTCTATTCCTGGTATTAAGGTTGATAAACATAGTACTGGAGGAGTAGGAGATACTACTACCCTTGCTTTGGTTCCCATGGTAGCGGCGGCAGGTGTTCCGGTAGCCAAGATGTCAGGACGAGGTTTAGGTCATACCGGCGGTACAATCGATAAGTTAGAATCAATTAAAGGGTTTAAAACAGAACTAAGTCTAAATAAATTTATAAATATTGTCAAAAAAGTTGGCGCATCAATTATCAGTCCCACTTCAGATCTGGCTCCTGCAGATAAAAAATTATACGCCTTGAGGGATGTCACTGGAACGATAGATAGTATTCCCTTGATCGTAAGTAGTATCATGAGTAAAAAATTGGCAGCTGGTGCAGATGCTATCGTATTAGACGTTACTACCGGCAGCGGCGCTTTTATGCAAAAATACAAAGATGCCTTGAAATTAGGTAAAATAATGGTAGATATAGGATTAGAGTTAGGCAAAGAGACCGTGGCAGTCCTTTCAAATATGGATGAACCTTTAGGTTTTGCTATCGGTAATTCTTTGGAAGTCAAAGAGGCTGTTGAAATTTTAAAGAATAGGGGACCGGAAGATTTACGTAAACTTTGCCTGATTCTTGGTGCCCACATGCTAAAATTAGGCGGAGCAGTGAAAAACCATGAAGAAGGGAAAGATAAATTAGAAAAAATATTAAAAGAAGGGATAGCTTTTAATAAATTTAAAGAGATGGTAACTGCTCAGGGCGGGAATCCAGAAACAATAGATAACCCAGAATCATTACCCCTGGCAAAACATAGTACAAAAATTAAAGCTGATATCAGTGGCTTTGTACAGAAAATAGATTCACGGTTAGTTGGCGAGAGTGCTATGCTTTTGGGAGCAGGCAGAGAAAAAAAAGAATCAAAAATTGATTTATCCGTGGGCATTGTCTTAAAAAAGAAAGTAGGCAGTAAAGTAAATATTAACGAAGATTTAGCCGAAATATATTATAACGATTCGGAAAAATTAAAAGAAGCAAAGAAAAAATTGTTCTCCTCATTTGTTATAAAAAACAAAAAATCGCAAAAATTACCACTGATCTTGGCAACGATTAGCAAGGAAGGCGTTAAAGAATGGGGATAGCGTACAGCGTATAGTAGTTAAGTATCGGCTATCAGGTATCGAGTATTGAGTGAAGGAAATCAGTTGTCAGTCATCGGTTGTTAATTTATTAAGATTTTTATAATTACGGGCTCTGATTCATCACAGCGTGGCAATCTCGATTTGAGATTGCTTCCCCTGCTTTCGCTGGGGCAGGCTTACTTCGTTCTTCGCAATGATATTTCTCTTTTTTTATTCCTAATTCTTTCTTCTGGATTCTATCTTCTTCTTTCCTAACTCTACGCTAGTTCTTCTTTACTATATACTCGATACTTGATACTGTATTCTATCTTATCTTTATTTATGCTATAATTTTATATAAAAAATATAAAAGAAGGTCATTCATTGGAAGTAATCATTAGTCATCAAAGTACTGATTTCGATTCTTTAGCTGCTATGGTAGCTGCAAAAAAAATATATAAAGACGCTCTTTTAGTATTTACTGGTGCAGTGGAGAGAAATGTTAGAAAATTTATCTCTTTATATGGAGATTTGATAGATATAACCCCCATTAAAAAAATAAAAATGGTAGATATCACTAAATTAATAATAGTTGACACCAGGATAAAAAAACGTATCGGTTCATTTGCTAATGTACTAAAAAAGAAAGATTTAGAAATTCATATCTATGACCATCACCCCGACACTTCAGACGACATTAAAGGGGATTTGAATGTAATAGAGGAAGTAGGGGCGACGACTACTATAATTTTAAAAAAATTGAAAGATATGAAATTGGAAATAACCCCTGTTGAAGCAACTCTCTTTGCTTTAGGAATTTATGAAGATACCGGATCATTGACTTTTTCAACGACTACCATTGATGATGTAAATAGTATTTCTTATTTGTTTGAAAAGGGGATAAAATTAAAGGTTATTGCAAATTTTATGAATATTGGTTTAAATTTATCACAAAAAAAATTATTAAACCAATTACTCCTTTCTTCTAAACAAATCTTTTGCAAGGGAATACGTATTAATATGGCTAAAGCAGAAATAAAAAATTA
>CAYTVM010000069.1:0-4982 GCA_964441685.1 uncultured Atribacterota bacterium
GATAATGAGTGGAGGGGTGGCAGAGCGGCCGAATGCACCGGTCTTGAAAACCGGCGATACGAAAGTATCCGTGGGTTCAAATCCCACCCCCTCCGCCAAACTAACCCTCCTTAAAAAAATTACAAAAAAATTTGACATTAATTTAAAATGTGATATAATTTTTTTCGTTTGGATAGCTATCAAGCAACAAAACAGATAGCTTTTTCATTTTAATACCTCCAACATAAACTCGCCTTACTTCGAGTAAGGCGAGTTTATTATTAGGTAACCTATCCTTTTATTACCCCAATTTCTATCTTAAACACATATCATATATTTCACGTTACCTATTTAGTTAACCGGACTTGGGGTATCACTGGCTTTTCGGATTCGTTTCTGGAATATCGGTGCAGAGGGGCAATATGTATGGGGAGCCATTGGTACAGCATGGATTATGCTGTATTGGCAGTTTTTGCCTGTCCAGATGCTCCTTCCCCTGGATTTACTTGTGGGTATGGCTGCAGGTGCCATATGGGCAGGTATTCCGGCAGTCATGAAAGCAGTATGGAAGGTCGATGAAACTCTGACCACATTGATGCTCAACTATGTGGCTATTCTCTTTGCCGAGTATCTTTATTACGGACCCTGGCGGGGACCCCAAAGGATATGGTTTTCCTGGCAGTGAACCTTTTCCCCGGGAGGCCTGGCTGCCCCGATTCTTAGGACGTGCGCACTGGGGTTTATTCATTGCCATTATTATTGCCATTATTCTTTTCTTTGTTCTTACCAGGACTAAATGGGGATTAGAAATTCAAATGATCGGTAAAAATCCAGATGCGGCACTGTGCATGGGAGTAAACATCAAGTGGGGTATTATCATGGTGCTGTTGCTTTCAGGTGCCTTAAGCAGACTTGCCGGAGGAATCGAAGTTGCCGCCATTGCCCATCGCCTGCAAAAGGGAATCATTTCCGGTTACGGATATACCGCTATTATTATTGCCTGGATGTCTCAGCTCAATCCCATAGCGGCACTCTTTGTGGCTATTTTAATGGCGGGGTTGCTGGTCGGTGGTGATCAACTGCAAATGATGATAGGTTTGCCTGCTGCCATGGGATTGGTAATTCAGGGATTATTGCTCTTCCCACTTCTGGCGGGAACCATCTTTACGGAGTATAAAATTCGAATCAAGAAAATAAAAGAGGTTTAATGCAGTTAATAACAACATTGTTGCTGGTAACCATACGGGCAGGAACATCACTGCTTTATGCCACACTGGGAGAAGTTTATACCGAACGTTCAGGCATACTGAACCTGGGCGTTGAAAGGATGATGATGATGGGGGCGCTGACTGCTTTTGCAGTGGTTTATAGAACAGTGAATCTCCTATTTGGCGTTCTTTTGCAGCCATGCTTGTCGGTGGCTGTATGGCTTTGCTCCATGCCTTTCTTTCTGTATCCATGCGGGCAAATCAAGTAGTCAGCGGATTGAGCTTAACCCTGTTTGGTACTGGATTTGCCAGTTTTCTTGGTCAACGTCTGGGACCTGCAACTAACAGCCATAATCTCACCGGATTGACCGGGGAAAGGTTTCCCATTATCAACATACCGTTTCTTGAAGATATTCCGGTGCTTTCTGCCTTTCTTCAACAGGATATTCTCACCTATCTTTTATATATCATTGTACCGCTGGCCTGGTTTTACTTGTATTGAACCAGAGAGGGCTTATCTTTGCGTTCTGTTGGCGAGAACCCTCGTACCGCAGCGGCTATGGGGATCAATGTTACGAAGACAAGATACATCTATACCATTTTCGGCGGTATGCTGGTCGGACTGGGAGGTGCACATCTTACCCTTGCCTATACCCCCGGATGGTCTGAAAATATTACCGGTGGACGGGGATGGATTGTCATTGCCCTGGTTATTTTTTCCGGCTGGAATCCGGCAAGGGCAGTATTCGGGGCCATTCTATTCGGAGGAATCAATGCAGTCCAATATAGAATGCAGGCTGCCGGAACCGTCATACCGGTATCTTTTCTTAATATGGCTCCCTACCTGTTAACCGTCATCGTTCTTGCCGTTATAACCATTTTAAGCAGAAACAATAAGACCAGCTTTTCATCCCCTTCAGCCTTAGGTACCTCCTTTTCCATAGAAGATAAATAGTGCTTTTTTACAAAGAGATCCTTCTGAATAAATCCTATTAATACACAAGAGAGTCATCCTGAAAAACCAAAGAAGAAAACAAACAATCTTGAAATAGCCCGGAAAGTGGAACTTACTTGGTAATATTTAATAATTCTTTGCGATTATTGCTATTCACAATCTCTTGAGTTGTTACTTTTTATCCCTTTCCGGAGAATTAGTCTCAATTTTTTTCATCACTACAGGCAAGGCAAGCCCTGCCAATAATAATAGACATCCGGTAAATATGAAAACAGCTGGCATACTAAAGGTTATCATAATAAATGCACCGGAAGTAGGACCTATAACATTACCCAAGTAAGTGGTACTGTTTGCAAGGCCAAAAACTTTCCCTCGATGTTCGGAAGGAGTTGAAAGACCGATCATTGTATTGGCAATAGGAATGATTGCTCCATAAAAAAGACCCAAACCAACTCTCAATAAGATTAGCTGAGTGGTATTTGTGACAAAAGCATGAGACAAAAAGAAAAGGCCTGTTCCTAAAAGACTAATGGTTAAAAGGAAATTACTCGGTTTTTTTTCAATTAACTTACCTACATTTATTGCAGAAAAAGCACTCATTAAACCGGTTATGGCAAACATTAATCCGGTAAAAGTGGAAACGATTTTTGGGTTTGATACGATGGTTTCCACAAACAAAGGAAAAATAGGGCTAATAATCTGGACCGAGAACTGCACTAAAAACAGTATAAAAAACATGATGAATAATTGCCCATTATTAAAAAATAAAGCAACTCTTTTTTTAAATGGAATAATTTGTTTTTTTGTGACTGAAGGTGTAAAATTTTCTTCTACCAAGAAAAAGATTAGCCATCCAGCAATAAAGAGTAGGGTAGCGGTAATTCGAAAAGAATTTCGAAAACCTAAAATATCAGCAGAAATACCCCCTAACAAAGGTCCTAAAAAATTACCTAAAAAAAATCCGGTCTGTAATAATCCCAAACTAAATCCCATCTTTCTTGAAGGTGAACTTGCAGAAACTAAGGCAGTACAAGCAGCAATCGTGCCGGTTAAAATACCCTGTATGATGCGTATAATTAACAGTTGATAGACATTCGTTGCCAGTGCCATCATAAATACAGAAATTGCTCCTCCGAATATGGCTCGCTCAATCATGGGTTTTCGTCCCACACGATCTGCCAGAGAACCCCAGAAGGGAGATACGATAATCATCGACAGCGCCGGAGCTCCCATTAACCAGCCTGACCAGCGGGCTGCCTGTTCTATATTGCTAATCCCTAATTCTTTTACATAAAAAGGTAGGAAGGGAATTACAAAAGTCATACCGGTAACAACGATCATTTCAGCAAAGAATACGACATAAAGATTTTTTTTCCAAATTTCCATCTTTTTCCCTTAAAATTTATTAAATAGGGTCTACTCATTATTATATAAGCAAATATACCTTAAAATATAAAAGAGCTATCAAAAATTTTAAGGAAAGACTGATGCTCATATTATAAAGAAACAATGAAAGACTACTTGGAATCAATATTACGCTATTGAAAAATTTTTTTCAAGGGATATGGACAAGAATGTGACAAGGCACAGTGTTTTATCACATTTTATTTGCATAAATGAGAGAAAATGAATATTCCTGGAGAAAAAATAATTGGAAATCGGTGTAAATCCTGGATATAAAACAATAAAGGAGTAAGTCACATATTTCGCAAAAAGGTGAAATAAAAAATTTTTTAGGCTATAATAATACAAAAAATTAAACAAACAGTAAAGGTGTGCCAGGTCAATAATTCGGTCATTTTTAGGGGTAGAGCTATATGACCTGAGGAGTATTTTCACCGGAAACTTGACGCTTTAGATATTATTAGAGATAGACTTCCCAAAGGAAAACTTTGTAAAAGGGAAAACTATACTTTAGACAAAATAGGATATTTTCCTATTTAAATTAAATAATTTGTAAAAAAGGAGGAAATTCATTTGAAGCGATTCCATATTATACTACTATTTCTATTTATTTTTATAATATGCAGTCAAAATATTTGTGCAGGAGATAATATTTTTTACTCTCAAATAAAAGATGCTGTAAGTTTGGCTCAAAAGCAAAATAAAGATTTTTATCCTGGTTCTTTTACCGGAAGAATAAACCAGAACAAAGAAATAGTCCGTTGTCAGATGTTTTTTTATCGACCCGTAGGAGAGATACCCGGAAGTTATGAAGTATTCCTTTACAATTACAAAGATGGAAAAGTAACCACAGGATTAAGAGAGAAAAAAGATAACAATGTTTTTTACTCACTTGATTTTAATTTTATTAATAATTTGGCATTAGATAAAATACCAAATTTAAGAGATCCTAATACTTCCTTTAGTTTTCAATTATTTGGAGGAATCCCTTATTTATATTTTAGTGAAAAATTGGAATCGGATGGGAAAAAAGAGACTTGTAAGACTTATTTGGATGATAAATATCAGATTATTCCTTACAATCCAAAAGATGACTATCAGGAATATAAAGCTTTTATCAATCAAACGATGCTCTCGCTCGGTTTACCGGATGCTCAAGAAGCCTTTGATAAAGCGAAAGAAGCAATTAGCCCCTGGATAAAAAATAGTGCCTCTGCTTCTCTGTTGAATATTTCCGGGGATATAAGTGGTCTATATCTGGAACAAATATTAAAGGGAAGAGCTGACCTTTGGAGGGTCACTCTATCGGTTGGACAGAATGTTTATAAAGTTGAAATAAGAAACGGAGTCCCTCAATATATTGATGCCTTATCTTCTTCCTCCGATCAAGCAGTATTAGTGCCGGATAGCAAGGAAATGGTTCAAAGATTGGAAAA
>CAYTVM010000069.1:5082-7601 GCA_964441685.1 uncultured Atribacterota bacterium
AGTTAGATTGGAGAAATATTTAATGGAAGATAAACTAAATAAAAAAGTAGTATTATTCATAGCTACACTAGGAGCATTTATTGTGCCATTTATGGTGTCATCTATTAATATTGCCTTACCTTCCATAGGTAGAGAGTTTGCAATGAATACAGTTTTACTTAATTGGGTTGTACTATCTTATATGTTATCCGTAGCTGTTTTCATTTTACCATTTGGAAGGGTAGCAGATATTTTTGGCTCAAAGAGGCTTCTTCTTTATGGTATGTCAGTTTATACTGTTGCGTCTATACTTTGCGGTATATCCTTTAATGCGGGTATGTTAATTGCCTCTAGAGTTTTACAGGGAATAAGCGGTGCAATGATATCCGTAACCATAATATCAATGCTAAGTTCGGTGTATTCTCAAGGAGAAAGGGGCAGAGCACTTGGCATTAATGTAGCTGCAACTTATATCGGTTTATCTTCCGGCCCATTTTTAGGCGGATTTTTAACCAAATATTTAGGCTGGAGAAGTACTTTCTTTTTGGTTGTACCCATAGGAATTACTATTATTATTATTTTATTGAGATTAAGTCAGGATTGGGCTGAAGCAAAGGGTGAGGAGTTTGATTATAAAGGTTCGGTAATTTATGGTGTTGGTCTTTTTGGGGTAATATATGGCCTTTCCCTTGTTCGCTCCTTTTGGGGTATTATGCTAATATTCATGGGATTTATATTAATGCTTATTTTTGGTGTTTATGAAAATAGAGTGAAAAATCCTATACTGAATATGACTTTAATAAAAAACAACAAGATACTTACCTTTTCATCTCTTGCGGCATTGATTAATTATAGTGCGACTTTTGTCATTAGTTATCTATTGAGTCTGTATTTACAGTACATTAAAGGCTTTGATCCCCAGCAAGCGGGTTTGATCTTGATAGCACAACCATTAGTTCAAGCTATGTTCTCGCCTCTTGCCGGCAGGTTGTCGGACCGAATTGAGCCTCAAATAGTTGCTTCCTTGGGTATGGCGGTCACTTCAGCTGGTCTTGCCTTTTTTATTTTTCTAACTGAAAATACCAGCATACAATATCTTATTGTTGCATTATCGGTAGTCGGTTTTGGCTTTGCACTTTTCTCATCACCGAATACAAATGCGATCATGGGTTCAGTGGCAAAAAAATACTATGGTATTGCATCTGGGATTATTGGTTCAGCACGTTCAGTGGGGCAGGCTTTTAGTATGGGAATTACTTCGGTGGTTATGGTCTTTTATATGGGAAATATTCAAATCAGCCGTAGTAACCATCCTAATTTTCTTACAAGCATTAAAGTCACTTTTATTATACTTACAATACTTTGTTTTTTCGGTATATTTACTTCTATTGCGAGAGGAAAAATAAATAAAATAGAGGAATAACCTGATTATAGATTTGATTTTTATATAGAATAAATATATTTTTATAAAAAATATGACTACCAAAAATGTTAAAACACTGGAGGAATTTAGTATGAAAAAAAATAGTCAGATAAAAGTGATAGTAGCGGGCAAATATTTTGCTGCGTCTTATGATTATTTAAAATCTGAGCTGCCGGAGATTTCATTAGAGATGGTAGAATTTAGAGATTTTATAAAAAAAGCAGAAAAAGCTCAGATTATTATTCCGGCCATGGCCAAGATAGATGAAGGAATTTTTAAAAAAGCTTCCTGTCTTCGTTTAGTCCAACAGTGGGGAGCTGGTTTGGATGGGGTTGATATTGCTGCTGCTACAGTTTGCCAAGTCGCAGTTGCTAATGTACCTACTGTTGGAAGTGGAAATGCTGAATCAGTGGCAGAGTGGTATGTTATGGCAGCTCTTGCTCTTAGTCGTAGAACATGCGAAATTAGGTCTCAGGTAAGCAAAGGCCATCCTTGGGGTACTCCTCTCGGGCAAGCCCTCTATGGACGTACGGCAGGATTAATTGGCTTTGGAGGTATAGGAAAAGCTTTAGCTATTCGCTTAAATTCATTTCAAATGAAGACAATAGTAATCAAGAGACATCCGGATAAAATGACCACACAAGATTTAGGAGTAGAATGGATAGGCGGTATGAAAGATTTACCTCAGTTATTAAAAAGGGCAGACTATTTGTTCCTCTGTGTTCCTCTAAATTCAGAGACTAGAAATATGATTGATGAACAAGAGTTGTCTTTACTTCCTAAAGGCGTTTTTATTCTCAATGCCGCACGAGGCCCAATTATAAATAAAAATGCTTTAATGAAGGCTTTGGATAGTGGACATTTAGGAGGCGCTGCTTTAGATGTATATTGGGAAGAACCTCCGGCACCGAAAGATCCGATTTTAAATTTTTCCAATGTCTTGGCTACTCCCCACATTGCCGGAGTAACCGATGTTTCTTATCAGGGGATAGCTGCTAAAGTAGCAGAAAATATCCGTAGAGTAATGAGTGGAAAACTACCTATATACTGCGCTAATCCAGCTTTAAAAGCAAGTTGGCTAGAAAAATAATAAAATGTAAAAAAAGGAACAGAAAAC
>CAYTVM010000070.1:0-7588 GCA_964441685.1 uncultured Atribacterota bacterium
TTTCCACTCTTCATACTAACAGCGCCGCAGAAACCGTAGAAAGAGTAATTAATGTATTTCCTCCACATCAACAGTATCAAATTAGAATGCAAGTTGCCGAATCTCTTTTAGGTATTGTTGCGCAAACCTTAATACCTACCATTGATGAGGGAGAAAGAGTTCCGGCTATTGAGTTGATGATTGCTACGCCGGCTATTAGAAATATTATAAGAGAAGAAAAAATTCATCAAATGCCTGCAACCATTCAAATGGGCAGGAAAGATGGTATGATAAGTTTAGACCAATCTTTAAAAGAATTACTGGCAGATGGGAAAATCAGTCGAGAAGAAGCCATAAAAAAAGCTATAGATAAAAAAGCATTTATGGAAACACATAAAAAATATTAAGGTTAGCATAAACTCTACGATTTTGTTATACTTTGTACTGTACGATAAAGAACGAGATACGATATTGTTCTGGTTCCTGATTATCTTTTTCTTTACTATATACAAATTTGGCTTCTGACTTTTATTTTCTTAACCAGTTAACTAGTTTTTCTATCTTTTTTTCTCTTTCCTAACTTGATACTCGATACTATATACTTGATACTTTCTTTACATGAACTTGACTTTTTAATTAAAATTATATAAAATTACTTTAATTTTAAAATATAATATTTTTCAAAAATAAAAAAATAGGAGAGTAGGTTACCTTTTTTATAAAGCTTATAGAGAAGGTGATTGAAAGACCCCTAAACAAACCATTTAAGTTGAAACAATTGAGTAAACTTAATCGGATAGCCAACGTTAATTGGCTAATAAGTGGAATGGATTAATTACCATTCAAGCAGGGTGGCACCGCGAGCAGTTCTCGTCCCTGATGATACTTAAAAAAGTATTATCAGGGATTTTTTAATAATATAATAAACCAAAGTGAAATCCATTCATTTAAAATTTATTTCACAGATTCATCAACAAAATAAGAGAAAAAACGCATGGCTGACCCACAGAAGAAGAAGCTATCGAAGTAATCAAGGAGATTATCAAAAAAATACTAAAATATATCCTGATATCTTTTAAAATATCAATGATATAATTAATAGAATATTTTTTCAGAAAGATAATTTATAATTTTGTTAGATGTAGCTTAGTTAATATTAATTAAAAAAGGAGATTAGATATGCAAATTAAAGAATTATTAATTGAAGCTAAAGATAAAGAGGCTTCCGATTTACACCTTAATGTAGGAATTTCTCCGGTACTTCGCATAAATGGGAAATTAAAAAGATTAGATCTACCCGAATTAACTCCGGAGATTACTCATGAAATGATATATAGCATTCTTAATGAAAAGCAAAAAAATAACTTTGAAAGATTGGGCGAATTAGATTTGTCTTATGAGTTAATTAACGTATCTCGATTTAGAGTAAATGTTTTTAAGCATCGGCTTGGTGAGGGCGCGGCTTTTCGTTTAATTCCAGAAAAGATTAAAACTCTTTCTGAGCTAGGATTACCCTCAATAGTTTCAGAATTTACAGAAAAAGATAGAGGATTAGTGTTGGTTACTGGCCCAACCGGGAGTGGTAAGTCAACAACTATTGCAGCTATGATTGATATTATAAATAAAAATCGGCATGATAATATAATTACCATCGAGGATCCCATAGAATTTATTCATTATCATCAAAAATGCCTTATTTCTCAGAGAGAGATAGGTTCTCATACTCCATCCTTTGCTTCAGCTTTACGCAATGCTTTAAGGGAAGATCCGGATGTGATATTGGTAGGAGAAATGAGGGATCTGGAAACTATTTCTATGGCATTAACAGCTGCTGAAACAGGACATCTGGTATTCTCTACCCTTCACACTATCAGTGCATCAGAAACAATAGAAAGGATAATAGATGTATTCCCTCCTCATCAGCAAAATCAAGTTAGAATGCAGCTTGCCGGCTCCCTTTTAGGGATTGTTGCTCAAACTTTATTGCCTGTTTTAAATGAAAATGGTAGAATTCCTGCCGTAGAAATAATGGTTGCTAACCCGGCAATTAGAAATTTAATTAGAGAAGGGAAAGCTTATCAAATTTCTTCAACTATTCAGATTAGCAAGAAAGATGGAATGCAAAGTTTGGATCAATCATTAAAAGATTTATTTATGGAGGGAAAAATTAGTCAGGAAGATGCCATCAAGAAAGCGATCGATAAAAAAGCTTTCATGGAGCACGATTTCAAATATAGTATTAAATTAGATAATGCGTAAGAAAATTGCACTAAGTTATAAGAGGGGTCTATAATGCCCATAAAAAATATTAGAAAAGGAGAAGGAAATATTGTTTATTAAAGTTCCCAAAGGGACACAAGATGTTTTACCTGAGAATATTTCAAAATGGTATTATATCGAAGGAATAATAAAAGAGATATTAAATAAATACGGCTATAAAGAAATAAGAACTCCTTACTTTGAGTATACTGACCTTTTTGTCCGGGGCATAGGCGAGTCTACCGATATAGTAACCAAGGAAATGTTTACTTTTCCAGATAGAAAAGGGAGAAGTCTCACATTACGGCCCGAAGGAACCGCACCGGTAGTTAGAGCTTATTTAGAAAATAGGATGGATAGGATTTCTAAAGTAGTTAAATTATTTTATCTTGGTCCAATGTTCCGATGCGAAAAACCACAAGCAGGCAGATTCCGACAGTTTAACCAATTTGGAATTGAAATTATTGGAACTAAATCTTCTGCTGCAGATGCTGAAGTTATCCTTACCGTTTTAGAGATTTATAAAAAACTGGGATTAAAAAATATTGAAACTGCAATCAATAGCGTGGGTTGTAAAAAATGCAGAACTAAATATATCCAAAAATTAAAAAAATATCTAGAGAGTAAAAAAGATTTTCTATGTTCTGAATGCAAATTAAGGTATGTTAAAAATCCTTTAAGGGTTTTAGATTGTAAAATAGAAAGCTGCAAAGGAATTATAGAAGATGCTCCGATTATCACAGAAAATCTTTGCCAGGAATGTGAATTGCATTTTACAGAAGTTAAATCATATCTTAATGGCCAAAAAATTATATTTCATGAAGATCCTCGATTGGTAAGGGGATTAGATTATTATACTAAAACCGCTTTTGAAATTATTTCAGGAGGACTAGGTTCTCAGAATGCTATAGGTGGTGGCGGTAGGTATGATGATTTGGTTGAAGAATTGGGCGGAAAGTCAACTCCAGCGGTGGGATTTGCTGCAGGGTTAGAGAGAATGATTATTGCCATAGATCAACAAAAGGTAGAATGGCCTACGGAAAAGGGATTAGATGTATTTGTGGCTCAGGTTAATGAAAATAATAAAAATACGGTTTTTAGATTACTACAAGAAATTAGAAATAATGGCTTATCTGCTGATATGGATTATTCCGGTGGAAGTTTAAAATCTCAAATGAGGATGGCCAATAAAATAGGAGCAAAATATACAATTATTGTTGGAGAAGAAGAATTATCTAAAAATATGTTAATCCTCCGTAATATGCAAACAAAAGAACAAAAAGAAGTGAAGATAGATAACTTAATCAATGAATTATCTTGATAATTAAACTGTTAAAGAAATGACTAATAAATCGGTGTAATCATATTTAATCTGTTTAATCATATAAGGAGACAGTATATATGGAAAATATTAGAATAAGTGATATTAAAAATTATGAAGGAAAAGAAGTGGAAATTAGAGGATGGCTTTACAATAGACGTTCAAGTGGAAAAATAAAATTTTTAATCATAAGAGACGGTACAGGTTTTATTCAGGGTACTCTCATCAAAAACGAAATGGATGAAAATATTTTTGATGAAGCCGACAACATTAATTATGAATCATCGATTAAAATATCTGGGGTAGTTAAAGAAGAAAAAAGAGTTCCTTTAGGATATGAAGTTTTGGTAAAAAATATTGATGTGGTTAATAACGCTGAAGATAATTACCCGATTTCTTTAAAAGAACATGGAGTAGGATATCTAATGGATTATCGCCATCTATGGTTAAGGTCACCTCGGCAAAATGCTATTTTAAGAATAAGAGCGGAGATAATCAAATCTATTCGGGATTTTTTAGACATGAACGGTTTTATTTTGATGGATACACCAATACTTACTCCTGCAGCTTGTGAAGGGACCACTACGTTATTTGAGACTGAATATTTTGAAGATAAAGCATATCTATCACAAAGTGGACAGCTTTATAATGAAGCAACTGCTGCGGCTTTTGGAAAAGTATATTCTTTTGGTCCAACTTTTCGAGCTGAAAAATCTAAAACCAGAAGGCACTTAATGGAATTTTGGATGGTTGAACCTGAAGCATCCTATGTGGATTTTGAGGAATGTAATGAAATTGAAGAAAATTTAATCACTTATATTGTCGAGAAAGTATTAGAAAAAAAGACAAACGAATTAAATCTATTAGAAAGAGATGTCTCAAAATTAGAACTTATCAAAACACCTTTTCCAAGAATCTCGTATGATGAGGCAATAGATATTTTAAAAAGTAATGACGTAAAGGTTGAATGGGGAGATGATTTTGGCGGAGAAGATGAAACAATTTTATCAAAGAGATATGATAGACCGGTATTTGTTCATAGGTATCCTGTAAAATGTAAAGCTTTTTATATGAAACCTGATCCAAAAAGAGAAGAAGTCGTATTAGGAGCCGATCTTTTAGCATCAGAAGGATATGGAGAAATTATCGGGGGCGGACAAAGAATAGATGATTTTGAATTATTAGAAAAAAGACTTAAAGAACATAAATTACCCAGAAAAAAGTATGAGTGGTATTTAGACTTAAGAAAATATGGGTCAGTTCCTCATTCCGGATTTGGTTTAGGAATTGAAAGGACTGTTGCCTGGATATGTGGTTTAAGTCATATTCGAGAAACTATTCCTTTCCCAAGAATGTTGAACAAGATTTATCCATAAAAACAGCGTGTAGCGTTTAGCGTAGAGAAATAAGTATATAGTATTTAGTAAAGGAAATAAAAAGAGAAGAAGAAAAAGAAGTAGAATACAAAATCCCATTCTTTTTATCTCTTTATCTAAAAATTATAAATCAATAACTGAAAAACGATTTACCTCACTCGATACTCGATACTGGATACTTGATATTTATTTACAAAGGAGTGTAGACAAAGACAATGACAAAAACGAAAAATTTTATTGAACCTATGGGCTCTTGGCAGAAAACTCATTCTTGTGGAGAGCTTCGTAAAGATGATATTGAAAAAGAAGTAATTTTGATGGGCTGGGCTCAGAGCAGAAGAGATCATGGTGGTTTAATTTTTATAGATTTAAGGGACCGTGAAGGAATATCACAAATTGTATTTGACCCAAAAGATTCTGTCGAAGCACATAAAGAAGCTCATATTATTAAAAACGAATATGTGCTTGCTATTAAAGGGAAAGTTGTTTCTCGTCTAGTTGGCTCTAAAAATCCTAATATACCAACCGGAGAGATTGAAATTAAAGCGAAGCAGGTAAAAATATTGAACGTTTCCGATACCTTGCCCTTTAATATAGATGATAAGATAGAGATAAACGATAACTTAAGATTAAAATATAGATATTTGGATTTAAGACAATTAAAAATGCAAAAAAATTTGCGATTACGGCATCAAGTCTGTATGGAAATTAGAAATTACTTGGACAGTAAAGGTTTTTTAGATATAGAAACACCTTTTTTAACCAAGAGTACACCTGAAGGAGCAAGAGATTATATCGTTCCCAGTAGAGTGAATCCAGGCAAATTTTATGCCCTACCTCAATCTCCTCAATTATTTAAACAATTATTGATGATTGCTGGATTTGAAAAATACTATCAAATAGTAAGATGTTTTCGTGACGAAGATTTAAGAGCTGACCGAGCTCCTGAATTCACTCAGCTTGATATGGAAATGTCATTTGTTAATAGAGACTATATATTTAATTTGGTAGAAGAAATGTTTGCTTGTTTATTTAATAAATTATTTAATATCAAAATAAAAATACCTTTTGCCAAAATGGATTATCAAGAGGCAATTTCCAGATATGGAACAGATAAACCGGACTTAAGATTTAAAATGGAGATAACAAATCTTACTGAAATATTTGATAAAAGTTCTTTTGAAGTATTTAAGGAAGTCATTAAAAACAAAGGAGAAATATGCGCTATTAAAATTGAAAGCAAAAAGGATATTTCACGAAAAAAGCTCGATGATTTACAATTATTTATTACTTCCTTTGGTGCAAAAGGCCTGTCTTATATAAAAATTAAAGAAGGAAAAGATTTTCAATCTCCCATATCCAAGTTTATTTCTCCCGAGGAGATAGAAAAAGTAAAAATAAAAACTGATGCAAATCCGGGAGACCTTATCTTAATTGTTGCTGACCAAGGAGAAGTGGTTTATGAATCATTAGGAAATTTAAGGTTAAAATTAGCCAACGATTTACACCTAATTGATGATGACAAAAAAGAATATAATTTTCTTTGGGTTACGAATTTCCCTTTATTGGAATATAACCCGGAGGAAAAGAGATATGGATCAGTTCATCATCCTTTCACAGCACCGGTTGATGAAGATATCAAATCATTAGAAACAGATCCATTAAAAGTGCGTTCAAAAGCGTATGATTTAGTACTTAATGGGAACGAAATTGGAGGAGGGAGCATCAGGATACACAATACAGACCTTCAAAAAATAATTTTTAGATTGTTAGGAATAAATGACAAACAAGCTGAACAAAAATTTGGATTCTTATTACAAGCCTTAAAATATGGAGCACCACCACATGGAGGAATTGCCTTTGGTTTGGATAGGCTGGTGATGCTTTTATCCGGAGCTCACTCAATTAGGGAAGTCATTGCTTTTCCCAAGACACAAAAAGCGACCTGTCTTTTAACTGATGCACCATCTGAAGTAGATCAAAAACAATTGAGGGAGCTATATATAAAATTAGATTTACCGCTATAGGATAGCGTTTAGCGTAGAGCGTATAGAATAGTATCGAGTATCCAGTCTCGAGTATAAAGTACAGTGATGAGTAATAAGATTATCCTCTATTTAATTATTGACGAGAAATGAATTTTAAATTCTCTTTTCCTAACCAGGTAACTGAGTAACCAACTAACTAATTTTATACTCGATACTATATACTCGATGCTGTTTTAGATACTGTTATAGATATTGAAAGATACAATAAGGTGTGATATTATTAGGACAAAGAAAATATATAATTTACCCTGCTGTGCTCGTGCTGATTGATTAAGTTTTGAACCAACACTATATAAAGAGGGATCGATCTCTAAATGCTGAATGTCGGCCTAAGGTATGTCTCCCTCCATCAGAGGAAAGGCAAATACCTAACGTTGACTACCTGGTTGACGCGGAAACATAAAACATTTAGGTAGATACCCACCTGTTTGAGAACAGGTACAAAACCTAACGCACACGACATGGCAGGGTTTTATAATTTATCTTTGATAATATTAAGTTTTTTTATCTTTTCTTTCTCTTTATTAACTCGATGCGCGATACTATATATTCGATACTGTTTTGTTAGTGTAAACATTAGTGAAATACTTTAAGAAAGAAAAGAA
>CAYTVM010000071.1:0-7546 GCA_964441685.1 uncultured Atribacterota bacterium
ATTTTCACTGACTGATTTACTACCTTAAAGGTGACATTTTCACTGACTATTGACATAAAAAAGAAGACGAGATCGTTATTTGTATCTTATTATATCTCGTGAATCATATCTCGCGTTCTTGCATATAGCGTACTGCGTTTAGCGGATAGAATATAATGGAAAACAAAAGACTGAAAAAATAATTATTTTTATCATTGACCTATTATATATTATTGTCCTTCTCTTTATATAGCTAATAATTCTTATTGACTTTAAACCTATAAGCATATTCTCCTTCCAGTAATTGAAGATTCTTTAATTGCTTCAATAACTCGAAGAGTTTCTGTAGCATCATATGCTGTGATTCTTGATTCAACCTTGCCTTTTATTAAATCGCAAAAATGCTTTAACTCTTCATCAATAATATCAAAACGATCAACCAGAAGATTTTGCCGTTTAAAGGGTCTATGCCACCCTTCTCCAAAATTTTTATCATAAGAAAACAATTCCATGGATGGAAACGCAAGACTGGCTTTTTTACCAAAGAAAAAATAACAATTAAAATTACTCGGATAGAAGAAAGAATACTCTTGTGTACAACCTTCATAATACCAAGGGGAAGGAGAATTATCTGTTAAAAAAATTGTTGCTATGGCTCCATTTTTAAATATAAGATTAATAACACCTGAATCCTCTACTTTATTCCCTCTAAATTTATTGGTTACATACGCTTGAACCATATCTATATCACCAATGATATAACGAAGGTCATCTATATCATGAATGGTATTGATCAATAACGGGCCTCCGATTTCCTTATCTATTCTCCAGGTACGCGTAAAATAGTCATCAGGTTTTTTTGCGGCCCAAATAACATTAACTCCAATGATATCCCCCAATGTACCATTCTTCACTGCTTCTTTGGTACGGTTTATTTGTTTTGAAAATCTTCGGTGATGACCCACCATAAATTTAATCTGAGATTTTTCCACAATTTCTTGTATTTTTTCAGCATCAGGAACATTGCAAGTAATGGGTTTTTCAAGCAACAAATTTATTCTTCTATCAGCAACTTCTTTTGTTACTTCTAAATGTAAATTATTCGGTAAAGTAGCGATTACTCCATCTAATTCGTCTCCTACCTCATTTAACAGATCTTTATAATCCCGGAATATTTTGATATCTGAATCGGTTAATTTTGATTTCTCGCTCACTTCCGATTCATCTACGCTGTATGATTTCAAAGCTGTCTCAATATTTAAATCTGCTACAGCTACCAGTTTCGCATAGTTACAATTCATCAATCGTTTGACAAATTTATAACCATGTGAAAGTCCCAATATAGCAAGTTTTGGATAAGACATGAAAACCTCCTTTAATTTTCAAAAATAATGGCACCCTCAGTTCCTTCCTTAAAGATTCTTATTGCCTCTTCTGCTTGTTCTAAGGAAAAACTCCTGGTGATAACAGGTTCAGCCAGAACCTTATTAATTTCCACCCAGCGGATTGCTCTTAAAAAATGTCTCGTTAAAAGTGCAACATCTCCACAAATCGTTAATCCTTTTCTTATGATGCTTAATGGTGCAATGGTTGCTTCCGGATAAAGACCGAATGTAGAAATCCTTGCCTTTGGACCGGCTAAATCTATAGCCATGGAAAAACATTTTGGTGAATGAGCAGTTTCAATAACCAGGTCTACTCCTCTGCCTTTAGTTAAATCCATTACTCTTTTTATCGGGTCTTCTTTGCTCCCATTAATGATAACACTGGCTCCTAATTTTTCAGCAATCTCAAATCTCTTTTTATCTCTATCAAGACCGATAACAAAAATTTCCGTGACTCCTGATGCTTTCAAAGCCTGCAAATGAAAAAGTCCGATTTTGCCGGGACCAATAATAACAGCTCTTTCCCCAAGTACAGGATTTAAATGTTCCAATGACCTAACCGTTAATCCAATGGGTTCTAAACAGGAGGCATTTTGAAAAGAAACATTTTTGGGTAATAAGTGAACTGAATCCTGCGAAACGACAATATATTCAGCAAAAGTTCCATCACAGGTAATACCTAAATGCTCCCAATCATAACACATATTTTTATTTCCTAATTTACAGTCAAGACAATGTCCACATCCCTTTAAAGGTTCAAAAACTACCCGATCTCCTACTTTAAAGCCTTTTACATCTTTACCGATATCTGTGATGATCCCCGTACCCTCATGACCAGAAATAATGGGAATAGGAACAGGTTTTCTCCCTATATATTTACCACTTAGAAGTTGGATATCAGTACCACAAATAGCAGTTGCTTTAATCTGTATCAGAACCTCACTCTCTCGAGGCTTGGGAGCTTCTATTTCTCTCAATTCATAGGCTCCTTCTGCTTCACCATATTTGACTAATGCTTTCATATTATTTACATCTCCCTTCATAGAATAATTTTTAACTCAATGCTATCTCTTCTAGAATTTTACACGTTCTGCTATGCCTTCTTTCTTATTTATTTCAAACCTTGGCTAACATACAACTTTAAAATCCTCTAGGCGTACATATTTAAGTATTCACCTATAATACGTTTACCCTCTTCAATATCTTTCGCCTTACACGCCAGCGTAATTCCTGTCCTAATCTCTTTATCTCTTAATATTTCTTTTAAATAGGAATAATCTTGATTCCATCCCCAGGTATAAATTGCTCTTTTTTTACCTTTGTTTATTCTATATATATCCTTTATATCATGGTATTCCGGATTGCCATAATTGATTCCTTTGACATTCTTATTTTGATCCAGAAGTTTATAGATATGCTCATTTATTCTGCCGCAACAATGATAGGTTCCTTTAAATTCATCAAATATTTTCCGATTATACTGCCAGCTAAACTCTTCATACATCATTGGAGATAAAGAGACCTGGGGAGTATCATCCTTGATGACCACTTTTCCATAACATATATCTCCGTGAATATAAATCATCTCTTTATCTGCTTTATCATTTAAATGATAATTGTCTTCAATAAATTTTCGATACTGAATATAAGTTTGGGTTATTAATTCCAATAATCCATGGATCAAATCCCTTTTATCATATAACATAAGAAATATATCCGATCCAATGATTTGATGGGCAATATCAAAAGGTCCCTGCATATCAGGGTGGGTAATCTTAATTCCTCTGGCACATTTAGGATACTCTTTTAATTTTTCATGGTAAAATTGGTGGGTGTTATATACTCTTTGCCCTAAACCTGCTTTAAAATCAGGGATTTCTCGTTTTACAATTTTTTTTATTTTCTCTTTATCTTGAATGGGTATCACAAAAGGTAACATGTCATTGAGTATTTTTGTCTCCATACCAAACAGGGAAGCAATGATTCCTATTCCATGATTGCTTCTGATCTGCAATGGGAAATAATCCTTCATTTGTATACTGTTAATGATGCTACCTGTAAAGACAGTTTTTACCAGTTCATTATACATCATCTTTTCCGGATCATTAAAAGCCTCCTGATAGGGATATAAATTACTGGCTTCGTCATAATGAAAAAAATCTCCACCTTCCGGTAATATGGAGAGGGGCAAAAAGGGAACTGGTTCAAATTTGTTGACCTTTACATGCAATTTTTCAACTTCTTTTTGATGTTCAAGGTCTATATTCTCCTCAATAAAGAGAAGCAGCTCATCCAGATTCTTATTTTTACTTGAAAACATATTTTTACCGCCACCAATTCTTTTCAATATTGTTACAATTAATTCAATCTCTTAAACATAAGGCTTTAATCTAAGTTGAAATTACATTGTCCTTTTTAACTTGCAATCTCAAGCAGGTGACTGATATTTTATGTATCAAAGAAATCATGATTGTATGTAATGAAAAAGACGAGAAATCAGCACTACTATTCATGGTTGAAATTTGCTTATTTTTTTCTCTGGTGATTTGATTTATAAGCAAATCTTTCTATAGCCTTTAATATGAATAACACAGGTAAAGAATAACCTTAACTGATAATCGTGTTAATAAGCTTACTCAAATATATCTTTCGTCATCTTACTAAATTCGTCAGAAGCAATACTGTTTGGGGAATATAGGTGATAATTGCCAATGCAACAAGCAGTACCGCAATAAGCGGCATCGTTTCTCGTATCAGGTCCCTCATTGATACCTTGCCAATTCCGGCTGTGATAAATAAAAGCATGCCAAACGGTGGTGTCAGGAGACCAATCATCATATTCAGGCAAATCATCACGCCGAAATGAACCAAATCGATATTATAATATTTTACCAGTGGTAGGATAATCGGGATAAACACAAGTTCGGAAACATTCACATCTACCAAAGCACCAAGGATGAGGAACAAGATATTGACTGTAAGTAGAAAAACTGTGGGACTGCCTACGGTGTTACTCATTGCTCCCACGATTACTCTTGATACCTGCTCGGCTGTAACTATAAAGGAAAACCCAAAAGCACCGGCTATAACCAAAAAAATGGTTCCTGTTGTTCGTATCGTGTTCAACAATACCTTGCCAAGATCCCTCAAATTCAGAGTTCGGTAAACGATGAATGCAATGATTAGTGTGTAGGCAGCTGCAACCGCACCGGCTTCTGTTGGGGTCATTATACCTGTATATATTCCCATCAAAAGAACGACCGGTGTCATCAAAGCAGGTATGGCCTGAAATGAGCTTCTTAAAAAATACTTAAAAGTAACCTTGGCTCCGATGGGGTAATTGCGCTTCTTGGAAATAAAGTACACATAGATTCCCATGACGATGCAAAGAATAATCGCCGGAATCATACCACCCAAAAACAGCTTACCTACCGAAGCACCGGAAAGCATGGCATAGATTACAAACGGGATGGACGGAGGAAAGATAGGCCCGATCACTGAGGTTGAAGCTGTGATTGCACAGGAAAAAGGCATGTCATATCCTTCCCTTTTCATCTGGGCAATCTCCAGCGTTCCCAGGCCAGATGCATCCGCTACTGCACTACCGGTCATCCCGGCAAAAATAAGTGACGCCAGTATATTAACATAACCGGTAGCGCCATGTTTGCGACCGATAAGCGATCTGGCAAAATCAAATATCTTATCGGTTACCTTGCTGGCATTCATAACATTGGCAGTAAATACAAACAGCGGAATGGCAATGAGAATGTATGAATTCGTTAAGCCGTAGCACACGGTATTGACAAATGAACCAATACTGATCCCTTTTGCATAATAATAGGCGATTGAACCAACAAACATACCTAAACCGATGGGCATACGGATGATAAATGCAATGATCAAGATACCAAAAGGTATAAAAAGATACCAACTCATATCAGTGTCTCCTCTTTATCGGTGTTGTAAAGTTGAATATAAGTCTTATTCTTAAATGCCTTAATATCCATGACCAGGCGGTATGCAGACCGAAAAACAGTAGAAATCAGTAGAATTGGAAATGACGAAAAAATAATGTAAAGCGGTATTTTCATAATCGATGTGACGGCATGAAGTTTAATTAGATATCTGATAGATCCCGGAATGGCCATTGAGAAAAATATAATGACGAGGACATATGAAATCATGCGAAAAATATTCTTACTTTTTTCATTTATCCTGGTGTACAGTAAATCAAAAACCACGTGGTCTTCTGTCCGATAGGCTGTGCAGGCTCCCAGAAGACCCACCACAAGAAATGAGTTAACAGAAAACTCGAAAGTCCAGTTCTGAGGATTATGAACAATATAGCGGAAAAAAACATTGATCAGGAATACAACAAATAAAAGGACAAACACGGCTATAGGCAGATAAACCTCGATAAAATCTGTAAACCAATGGGCGGCTTTTTTCAATTGCCCCATAAACTATACCTCCTAATCTACAACATTGCTTTATTGCCAAACAGGCGCTGCTGGGCAGCGCCTGTTTACCTTTTATAGTGCTATGTTATTACTTCAGTGCCTGGACACCATTGTACAGATCCATATCCCATTCTTCAGTAAGGCCATTTTTAACATAGTAGTCGTAGGAAGCCTTCTGGAAAGCATCAACATCCGGATATGTGATGATCATCCCGTAATCTTTCATGAATCCTATGAGTTCTGCCTCCTGCGCGTATGTTGTCTTACTGCCCTCTGCGCAGGCATAGTGTGCCGCTTCACGCATAGCCAGCTTCTGTACGTCAGACATTTGGTTCCAAACATCATTATTAATGACTAACAATTTCACGTCAATGATATGCTTGGTAAGAGCAATCTGCTTGGTTACCTCATAAAACTTCATGGCATAGGTTCCGGGTAACGGGTTGTCCTGTCCCTCAACTGTACCCATTTGCAAAGCAGTATAGACCTCAGAATAGGCAATCGGAGTAACATTGGCACCAAGGGATTTACCTGCATTAATCCAGGCCGGTGCATTGGGCATCCGAAGAATCATTCCCTTCATATCCTCCGGTGTCATAATTGGTTTTTCCCACTTCGTATTGATTGTCCTTGATCCCTGGGTCATTGCTGCAAGCGGTGTATACCCGCAGGCATCGGAAACCATCTTGTAAAAGTCGGCAGCAACCTTCGAATCCCTTGCAAAGACTTTTTCCATGTGTTCATAACTTGTAAAAATGTATGGAGCTGCAAACATGTTAGCTGCAGGGAGATATGGACCCATGTCCTGGAAAGCGAGAGTCGACATATCCAGATCGCCGGCCATTAACGCGGTGACTTCCCCTTCCTGAGTAAAGAGCGAACCGCTATAATAGGTATTGACTTTTATCTGGCCATTGGAAAGCTCTTCAATCTTTTCAGCAAACTTCGTCGCTGTAACACCCTGTGGATGTGCTTCCGGTTCAAGCTGGTTGTAGCTCAGCACAAAGTTTTTAGCAGAGGCCATCGGTACCATAATTAATAACGCTAATGCAATCACAAACATCGTAACTATCAGTTTCTTCATTAGATTTTCCTCCTTATTTCTTTATTATTATAATATGATAATACTTTAGCCATATTATATCATTAACCACCTCCTTTAGGTAGTAATTTTTTCAAAGAACCTGTCATCATCGACCTAAATAGATTAAACTCTATTTTGAGATTATGACGGCCAGGCAATGGTATAAATATGCTTTCCACCGTCTGACGGTCCCTTTAATAATTTATCTATTTCTTCTTTGTCTCTCTGTGTCATATATTTAGCCTCTGGTAATGCTCCCGGAGGAAATTTCTCTAAGATATCATCATGCAATTTAACGACATAATCTAAATATGTTTCTATTGCTTTATATGCTTTTTCCGCTTTAGCCAAAGAAGGTTTACCTAAAACTCCCTCCGGATAAATAATACATTCAATGCCACCGCCGCCAATGTGACTTTGACCGGGAATGGGGCAATTATAGATATCTCCGCCCTTATCGATATGTCCTTCCGGTAAGAAACCCCATGTTTTCGTATCCACCGCATTTTCCATTTGTACAAATTCTGGGAATAGAGCTAAACATATAGAATTTTCTGCCTCATCACCATGTCTAAATATCGTTTCAAATTCACCGCCATGTGCTTTATCCTTCAACCCTTCGCCCATGATCTTAGGTA
>CAYTVM010000072.1:0-7460 GCA_964441685.1 uncultured Atribacterota bacterium
GATAAGCCATTATTTTCCCATCTATATTTCCTAATTTTACTCTTAGAAATTCTTCGTCTCCTAGACGAGAAACCACTTTATGAGCCATACTAACTTTAACTATTTCTCGCCTTTTTACAATCAATCCTAATTTATGGAAAACTAAAGGTTTTAAAAATTGTTCCGCAGAGATAATCGTTGAAACCGGATAACCGGGAAGTCCGATAAAAGAAGTATTATCGATGATTCCTAAAATTGTCGGCTTCCCCGGCATAATAGCCACTCCATGAACTAAAACCTCACCTATATTTTTGACAACTTCGGAAGTAAAATCTTTAGAACCGGCAGAGGAGCCGGCAAGAACTACTACAATATCATTTTGTGAAGCAGCTTCAAGCAAAATTTTCTTTAAATCTACAGGGATGTCTTTAACAATTTCGTATACGCTTGCCTTTCCTCCCCACTCATAAATCAGACCTTTAATTATTTTAGAATTATATTCAATAATTTTACCAGGACTAATTTCTTCCCCTGGTGGAATCATTTCATTACCCGTAGGTATAATTGCTACTTTGGGTTTTCTGCGGGCAAAAAGTTGGTTTACTCCTCCTGCCAATAAAGCACCGATATCTAACGGGCGGATCCGATGATTTATCGGGATGATTAATTGGTTAGCGACGACATCTTCCCCAATATTACGAACATGCTGCCCTGGAGAAACTGACGAAAATATTTTTATTTCTTTACAATTTTCTTCTTTTGAATCATCGGTAAAATCATTAGAAATATCTTTATTCTTATCTCCTTTAAATCCACTCAAAGTATTTATATCCTCAATCTTTATAACTGCATCAAAACCGAAAGGTATCGGATTACCAGTATTTATAAAATGAAAATCTTGATTAATCTTTAAAGTAATAGGAGAAGATTCGGAAGCTTCGTAAGTATCCCTTGCTCTGACCACTACTCCGTCCATAGCTGCTGCCTGATAGTAAGGAGAGGATATCTTGGCAAAAATTGGCTCTGCGGTAATCCGTCCTAATGAATCTTCGGCAGAAACCAATTCCCCTTTCAGAGGCTGAGTAAGTTTGAATTTTAATAAAGTTTTATAAAATTTTTCTTGAGCTTCTTTTAAAGTTAATTTACTTAAATAAATATTTCTTCTCAAATTAATTTTTCCTCCTCTCAATTTTTTGTTAAGTTTAGCTAAAATAATCTAACTATTACTTTACTACCCTTTTCTATCCCTTCAATATTTAATCCTATCTTTATTAAACCTGAAGCTCGAACCATAGTGGAAATTAATCCTGATTTTCCAAGAATAGGTTCGGCATAAATTTTTTCATCTTCTTTATATACAAATACCCGCACATACTCTTCTCTTCCTGTATCTGACACTATATTACAGGTCAATTCTGCTTCTATTTCGTTGGCAAAATTATTTTTATATTCTCCTCCTTGTAACCAGCTAATCAAAGGTCGCACAAAAAGGCTAAAGATTATCATCGCTGAGACTGGATGACCGGGCAAGCCAAAAATCGGCCTGTTGTCAGCTATGGCAAGTATAGTAGGTTTCCCTGGTTTTACTGATACCCCATGAATCAGCACTCCGGGCTTGCCTAATTTATCAAGCACTTCTAAAGTAACATCTCTTACCCCCGCTGAACTCCCTCCGGAAATAATTATTGCTTCTACCTGATCTTCTTTGATGGTCTTTTTTATCTCCTGCTCCAATAGAATAACTTCATCTTTAATAATCTCTCTATAAACAGGAATACCGCCTGCTTCTTCAATACTAACTCCAATAGTGTAAGAATTTATATCCCTTACCTGCCCTATTTGAGGTTTACAGTCCGCTAGAATTATTTCATTGCCTGTTGAAATAATAGCAATTTTAGGCTTTTTATAGATTTTAATATTCGTTTCCCCTATTCCAGCTAAAACCCCTATATCCTGTGGACGTAATCTGTGACCTTTTCTCAATATAATTTCCCCTTTTTTTAGATCCTCATCCTCTCGAACTACATTTTGCCAAGGAGAAATTGATTTCCTTGCTTCAATGGTATCATCATCAATCTGTTCAGTATATTCTACCATCATTACCGCATTTGCTCCTTCAGGGAGCATGCCTCCGGTGGATATTTCTACCGCTTCTCCGGGATTAATCTTAAATTCCGGTTTAACGCCCATTTTTATTTCTCCTATCATCTTTAAATAGGAAGGTAAACTATCAGTCGCTCCAAATGAATCTTCTGCCCTAATAGCATAACCATCCATTGTAGAACGATTAAAACCAGGCAGATTAATGGGTGCAACAATTTCTTCCGCTAAAAATCTATGCAAGGATGTTTTAATATCAACTTCCTCTATATTACTCTGAATTATCTCCCTTAAATTTAAATGATTTTTTAGCTCCATCATTACCTCTTGAGGGGTACTAACTTTTAATAAAGGCTTTACCATATTTACTTTTTATCTCCTAATTATTCATTATTTATGTATTGTTTTTAAATATCTCAATTTTAAAAAGCTAATATAATTTTACTGCTGAAGCTTTGAAAGTTAAATAAACGTTACTTCCCAGATTGAGATTCATATCTTGAAATGATTCTCTGGTAATAATTGTCACCAAAGGCACTCCAATATCTACTTCCATTTTTACCAAATGATTTTGCTCAATAATCTTAATTATTTTCCCTAAAAAGGAATTTCTGGCACTGGATTGAAACGGTTCATAAGACAATATGATATCTTTGGAGTCAATCGAAATATATGCTGACCCAACTTTTTCAGTCACTATAGCAAATTTTATATTTTCTACAACATTGAACCATTTCAAACCATCTACTTCTATTATTTCTCCCCAAAGAAGGTTTTCCGGAACTTGTTTAATTATTTTACCATTCAAAAGGGAAATCACCTCATCAGCTAAACGATATGCCTGGGAAAGGTCGTGGGTAGTAAATATTACAGTAGCTTTTATCTCTTTCTGTATTTTTTTAATAATTCTTTCCACTATGTCTATGTATTTTTGATCAATGCTTGTGGTAGGCTCATCCAAAAAGAGGATTTCCGGTTCAATTACCAACGCTCTGGCAATGACTACTCGTTGAGCTTCTCCACCAGATAATTGATCCACACTTCTTTTTTCAAAATCGGGAAGTCCTACCATTTCCAGAGCATGTTTTACCCTGATTAGCTGCTCCGCAGAAGAGAAGGATCTTATCTTTAATCCATAGGCAATATTATCATAGACTGTGGAATGAAACAAGAAAGGATCTTGGTTTACTAAAGTCATCTGCTTTCGAATTTCTAAGATATTAGGATTTGATTTTTTATTAATCTCTTGACCATAAAAAAACATTTGTCCATCATCTGGTTTCTCTAATAAATTTAAAATCTTAAGTAATGTAGTCTTACCTGACCCATTTGGACCCACAATAGCATAAATTTTTCTTTTTTGAAAATTTAAACTTTTTATATCTAATACAGCTCTGCCATTATAAATTTTCTTTAAATTCTTAATTTTAAATATGAATTCATCCATAGATTAAATTCCCACTTTCTTACTTTGAAAATAATGCAGTAAGATATTTATACTAAAAGCAATAATCAATAAAATAATACCCAGGGCAATTCCAAATCCAAACTCGCCCTTGGAAGTTTCAAGGGCAATGGCGGTAGTCATTGTTCTGGTGCTCCCTTTAATATTTCCTCCTAACATCATAGCTGCTCCCACTTCGGCGATTACCCTCCCGAATCCAGTAATCACTGCTGCCAATACTGCATAGCGGGCTTCTTTAATGACCATCCAGGCAGATTGGGATTCCGTCGCTCCTAGAGTCAATGAGGTATTCCTGACCCTTTTATCAATCCCCTGTACTGCAGAATAAGTAAGAGCAATGATGATGGGAGTAGCCAATACGAACTGTCCAATAATCATAGCTGAAGGGGTATACAATATACCAAAGACTCCCATCGGTCCTCTTCGAGAAATTAAGGAATAAACAATTAGTCCTACAACCACTGTCGGCAAAGCCAATAGAGTGTTTACCAAAACTACAGTGAATTTCTTCCCCCAATAATCTTTTACCGCCATTAAAAATCCCAGAGGTCCGCCCATCAATGAAGCCAGTATTATAGCAGTTAAAGATATCCTTAAAGAACGCAAGACAATAGCGAATATTTCTCTATCCAAAGCAAAAATTAATTGAAAAGCCTTTTCTATTCCTTCGATAATGTAAAACAAAAATTCCACCTCATTCGAAAATTCTATATTTTTCTAATCTAACCTTATTTATTTTTCATTAAATTAGCTGGCTAAATGTATCTCAACTTTACAATTAGCCAGCTAATTTTTGACTCGCCTATTTAACTGCTATGGGATAAAAGAGTATTTCTCCTTCGATTTTATATTCTCTAATAATATCTTGTCCTTCTATAGAAGTCACCCAGGCTATCATCTGCATAGCTTCCATATATTTGACATGGGGAAAACGCTCAGGATTAACAGCAATTATTCCATAAGGATTAAAAAGTAGTGGATCTCCTTCACTAAGGATAATCAATCCTATCTTATCTCTATAAGCGATAAAAGTTCCTCTATCGCAGAGAACATAAGCTTCTTTTTCATCAGCAATTTGTAATGTTGCACCCATTCCCTGGCCTACTGCCATATACCACGCTCCATCAGGTATAGTATTAGCAATTTGCCATAGACTTTTCTCTTTTTTGTCGGTGCCGGAATCATCTCCTCGGGATACAAAAAAACTTTTTTGATTAGATATCTTAACTAAAGCAGAAGCTGCGCTTTTTTCCTCTTTAATTTTAGCCGGATCATTAGCTGGTCCAAGTATAATAAAATCATTATACATGACATCTCTGCGATTGACTCCATATCCATCCTGGATGAATTTATCTTCCGCTTCCCGAGCATGTACCAATAAAATATCTACATCTCCGTTTTCCCCTAATTTAATAGCTGCCCCTGTTCCAACAGTAATAACATCTACTTTAATATTATATTTCTCTTCAAAAGGGGGAAGCAGTTTAGCTAACAAGCCTGAATTTTCTGTACTGGTGGTAGTAGCTAATTTTAGATGAATTGGTTCAGCATAGACCGTACCCATTAATAATATACTAACACTTAATACAAATATCACTTGAAAAATAATGTTTTTTTTCATTTTGCTATTACATCCTTTCTATTCATTTTATTTTTTAATTTTTTAGACATCAAGCAAAAAAAACCAACACTATATCCGGTGTTGGTCAATAAGTTTAACTCATTATATCAGTCCTCCTTTCCAAACACGGGAGGAATAAGAGTTTCCTCTTATTCCTTATCGGCTAATCCACCATCGTTTTCACTTTAGGTGTGATAGCTCGGAGAATATTTTTTTATAAAAGAACCATAAAAGTAAGAAATATTTTTATATATTGTAATATTTTTTCTTTATTTAAGCAAGAATAAATTCGTATCCCGTATCTGGTGAATCGTATCTCGTTAAGATGGTTAGCTAGTTAGCCAGTTTACCGGTTACCCGGTTTAAGAATTAAATTATTTCGATTAAATGTATCGATTATCTCTCATCTTACAATTTGAGAACTTGTATTTGGAATTAACAAACAAAATTAACTGGTTAACTGGCAAACGGGGTAACTATATATGTGATATTCAATACGCGATACCAGATACGAGATACGAACAACAAATCAATATTGCAGATTTCTAATAATCAAATCAACCATCAATTTTTCATAATTTTTGACATTGGGAGCAGAAAAATGAGCTTCTACCTTCTATTCTTATAACTTCTATAGAATGTCCGCACTTCATGCAAGGTTCTCCTTCTCGAGCATAAACCTGTAACTTTTTTGCAAATTTTCCTTTTTCGCCATCTGTATCCCGGTAAGCCTCATCAGCTACCGTACTCCCCCGAAGCATAATTGCTTCACCCAATACCAGTTTAATCTGCTGATACAAATTTTGAACTTCTGTTTTATTAAGAGAAGAAATTAACCTTAAAGGATGGATGTTCGATCTACACAGCACTTCATTAGCATAAATATTACCTAATCCAGTGATAAACGCCTGTTTCATTAAAAAAGATTTTATTTTACTGTTTTTCTTTTTATTTAATATTTGAATAAAAACTTCCTCTGTGAAACAATCCTCCAAAGGTTCAATCCCTAATTTAGCTATACTTTCTACTTCGCCAATATTGGAAACTAAAAATATTTTTCCGAATCTTCTAACATCATTAAAAACTAATTGGGTATCATCTTTAAAAGTAAAAATAAGATGGTTATGCTTGGTTTTTATTTTCCCTTCGATAATTTCTTCGCTATTTTCATTATAAGGATAAATGAGAAGTCCGGTCATCCCCAGATGAATTATTAATTTATCTTCTGAATTTAGATAAATAATAATATATTTCCCACGACGATATATCTCCTTAATCTTCTTGTTCTTTGATTTAGCAATAAATTCTTCCAAAGAAGGTTTTTTTATTATTTTACTAATATTTACTATTACATCTTTTATTTGTTTATCTTTAAGTTTTTCCTGTAAATCTCTTCTGATAGTTTCTACTTCTGGTAATTCAGGCATTACCTTCACCTCTTTATGTATTGACCGATTGACCAATTCACCTATTCGCCAATTTTAATAAAATAATTCGGTGGACAAGCGAGATACCACACCTGTTCTACGATTTTATGTATATCGTTGAGGGCGCATGTGATACACCCCTACTTTTTTCTCTTATTTTTATTGCTACATACATATATACTTGATACTATCTTATTCTGAATTCTGAATTTTATCTTTTTTCTTTCACTTATATATCATCAATTAGTAATCATAAGTTAATGTCTTCTATTATTTTTTTGGCTTCCTCCAAGCTGTTTATGATATATTTTCCCTTTTTTGTATTACTGCGGTCTAAATAAATAGCATTCATTCCCGCTTTCTGGGCAGCCAGATAATCAAATTCCCAATGATCGCCTATATGTAATATTTGTGCAGGGCATACATTTAAGGTTTTGGATATCTTTGAATATATTTCAGAATTTTTCAATTCTTTAAAATCAGATAAAGCAGAAAAACTGAATTTAAAATATTTTCCCAGCTTTTTCATTTTGGGTATTAAAAATTCACGAGGCATTGAAGTGATTACAATAAGGATAAAATTCTTCTTTAATTCTTCTAAAAGAGAGATTACTTCGGGGAATATCTTAACTTGAGATTCATATTTTTCTAAAATATTTTTTGGGGAAACTTTTATTCCAAAATAAGTAACCCAATAATTAATGTCATACCAATTTAAATTATACTCACCAAGTTTATTATACTCCTCATGTACATATTTTAAACTTTTTTCGAAACTAATCCTCTTTTTTTTAGCTATTAGTTCAGGTATTTCTTTAAACCATATTAAGTCATTATATTCTAAATCCACTAAAGTACCATCTACATC
>CAYTVM010000073.1:0-2612 GCA_964441685.1 uncultured Atribacterota bacterium
GGCATACCTACTGAAATCTTAAGCAAGCCCACCAAATTATCCGATATAGAATTTAGTTTAATCAAAAACCATTCCCAAATAGGGTATGATATTTTAAAATCCATTGATTTTTCCTATCCTGTAGCCAACATCGTCCTTCAGCATCATGAAAGACTAAATGGTTCAGGATATCCCAATCATTTAAAAGTTGATAAGATTTCCCAGGAAGCCCGCATTATAGGAGTAGCTGATGTGGTAGAAGCCATGTCTTCTTACCGTCCTTACCGTCCTGCCCTGGGCATCGATAAAGCCCTGGGAGAAATCTCCCAGAACAGAAACATCCTCTATGACCCGGAAGTAGTGGATGCTTGCTTAAAACTCTTCAAAGAGAAAGGATTTAAATTTTTATTATAACGGTAGTAATGATCAGAGTGTCAGGGGGAGTGTTAGGGGGACGGTTCTTCTGACAATAGATTAGACAGAAGGCTGGCTCGAGTTACGGCTTTAGAGCCAAATTTTTCTCTGATTTTATCTAAAGATTGAGTAAGCTGTTCTAATTTATCCTCTTTGTTTTCCAGTAAATTTAACTGTTTTATTTTATTATTAGAGGTTAATTTGGAAAGTTTAACTCCCAAAAGCCTGACTCCACCTTTTTTATATCTTACTTTGTCCAGGAGTTCTACGATAGTTTTAAAAATGATATCATCAAGATGGGTAGAATTTTCTAAAGTCTTTGACTTATTGAAGGTAGTAAAATCATGAAATCTTATTTTCAAGGTAATGGTCCAGCCTTTATAACCTTCTTTTCTGGCAATATACCCCACTATCTGAGAAATTTTTAGCAGTTCTTTTACCAGAACTGCTTTTTCGGTTATATTGCTGCCGAAAGTTGTTTCTTTACCAATAGATTTTGCTTCGGACGGCGGAGTAACCGGGCTTTCATCTATCCCTTGAGCCAGAAGCTTTATCTTTATCCCGTTTTTCCCCATAAGATTCTCCAAGATAGCATCAGGCATTTTAGCTAGCTGTTCTACCTGGTAAATACCGGATTTTTCTAGCAGCTCTTCTGTCTTTTTACCTATACCCCAGAGGGTAGAAATAGAGAGGGGATAGAGAATTTTTTGAATATCTTTTGAAGGAATAAGGTAAAAACCGTCTGGCTTCCCCAGATTGGTAGCTATTTTGGCTAAGAATTTATTTTCTGCTATTCCTACCGAGATCTTAAGGCCTAATTCTTGATGGATCCTTTCTTTAATTTTTCTGCCGATAATTTCAGATGAGCCAAAAAGTGATTCGCATCCTGATACATCTAAAAAAAGTTCATCTATACTCAACGGTTCTATCAAGGGAGTATAAGTACTGCATATCTGAAAGAATTTTTTAGACGCTTCCAAGTATTTGTTCATTTGAGAAGGAATGAAAATTCCCTCATGGCATTTTTGACGGGCCTCCCAGATAGGCATGCCGGCGTGAACACCGTATTTACGGGCTTCATAGGAAGCGGCACAGACCACTCCTCGATTTGAATTTTCTCCGCTACCGCTTATTCCTCCCACAATGAGAGGTTTTCCTCGATAAGCTGGATTATCTCTTTGCTCTACTGAGGCGAAGAAAGCATCAAGATCCAGATGAATGATGGATAGGCAATGGTTATCACTCACTTTTTTTAGTTCCTTTCTGGCTAATTCACCAATTCTCCAATTAACCGATTAAATTAATAGTTAGTATTTAGTTAGCGTAGAGCGTACAGCGTTTAGCGTATAGTTTTTGACAGGCGAGACGCCTGTCCTACGTAAATAAAATAGATTATTATTGCAAGAGAGGGCGTATGCAATAGGCCCCTACTTCTTTTTTGAAACTTGAAACTTGCAACCCGTTAATCATTACACATTACTCATCACCATATTTTTCTATATGCTCCACGCTATTCTTTACTATATACTATCTATATCTCTAATCTTCCGGGCAATTATTTTAGAGCCACCGCTATCTTTACTTAAAACCCCTTCTATTAAAAGAGGCGCTTCCTGGCGAAAAAGATTAGAGTATTTTTGATAAACCGACGGGAAAGTAATCACTTCAAAAAAATCTACTTCATCTTCCAGGAGCAAGAAAGCCATAACCTGTTTTTGCCTGGTAAATTGTTTTCTTACTTGAATGAGTATTCCTACTATGAGAATCGGCTTCTGGCAGCAAATATTTTCTATTTTATAGGAATTGATAAGGGGGAAACAAGCCAGGTCTTTATCATATCTACTTAAGGGATAATCACTTACATATAAACCGAGTATTTCTTTTTCTAAATTCATTTGGAAAGATTTTGAAAAAGGATAAGCAGGAATAGAGTCAGAGGTAATAAGTTCGGTATTCCATAATCCCCTCTCTTCGGATATTTTATTTTGAGCCCCCTCTTTAGCTTTCTTTCTTCTAACCTCCCTTAAGGTAAGAGGGAGCAGGGTTAATAATGCCGAACGGGGATAAGCAGTGAAATCAAAAGCACCTACCTTAATTAGATTTTCTATTAATGTTTGATTAATTTTTGAAGAGATAGTCTCACAGCAGAAATTATACAGGGAATTAAATCTTTTACATTTTTCCCTGAGAGATAGAATGGATTTTAAATGCTTTTCTCC
>CAYTVM010000073.1:2712-4564 GCA_964441685.1 uncultured Atribacterota bacterium
TCGCCCCGCTTTCTTTTAAGATAATGTTCGGTCATCCCGCTATCTAAAGGACCCGGTCGGTATAAAGATAAAGCAGCGATTACATCATTTATATGTGAAGGGGAAAGTCTTCTTAGAAGAGAGGACATTCCTGAACTTTCCAACTGGAAGACCCCTAGAGTTTTGCCCTTTTGCAGGGCAGAGAAGGTAGCTTTATCGTCAAGGGGAATCTTGTTAAGGTTAATATATATATTTTTTTCTTTTAGCATTTCCAGAGTTTTTTTAATGATAGTAAGACTGCGGGAGCCCAGAATATCCATTTTCAATAAGCCTAAATCTTTGATGGATTCTTTTTCGTATTGACTGACTATTTCTCCCTGATTAGTTACTTCCAGAGGGACTATTTCGGAAAGCGGCCTATCTGAGATGATCATTGAAGAAGCATGTACAGAAAGATGCCGGGGTATCCCTTCTATCGTTTGAGCAAAAGAGAATAGGGATTTAAGAGGCTCCTGGTCTTGAGGGAGTTTTTTTAGTTCGGGTAAATTTTTTAGAGAAGCATTAATGACTCCCGGCGAGGAGAATATAGGCATAAATTGGGCAATTTTATTTATTTCTTGAGGGAGGAATCCCAGTACTCTCCCTGCATCTCGAATGGCGGAACGGGCGGCATAGGTGGAGGTAGTGCTGACATGGGTTACCCGATTATGCCCAAATTTCTTAAAGATATAAGAGATTACTTTTTCTCTCCCCAGTTGGCCGAAATCTATATCTATATCCGGAAGGTCCATTCTTTCCGGGTTAAGGAATCTTTCAAAAAAAAGTTGGTATTTTAAAGGGTCTACTTCGGTGATATTAAGAAGATAAGAGACTAAGCTGCCGGCTGAAGAACCTTTTCCCGGTCCTACCGGAATATTGTTTTGTTTAGCAAAACGAACTATATCCCATACGATTAGGAAATATCCGGCAAAACCCATCTGGTTGATTATTTTCAATTCATATTGCAAGCGTTTTGTAACTTCTGGTGAGGGAGTGGAATAATATTTTTTAAGGCCTTCCAGACAGAGTTTTTTTAAATAATCCCGGGCGGAAGAAGAAGAGGGTAGAGGATAAGTAGGGAGATGAATTTCTCCTAAATTAAGTTCTAAGCTGCACTTTTCAGCAATTTCAATTGAGTTTTTAAGGGCTTGAGGCACCTGGGAAAATAGTTTCTCCATCTCTGAGGGAGATTTAAAATAATATTCATCAGTCTCAAGTTTTTGGTGATAGAATCTTTCTTTTGTTCCCAAATTGGCAATCTTATTTAATAGACGCTGAGAGGAGGCCTGCCTCTTTTCCAGGTAATGGACGTTATTGGTGGCTACCAGAGGGATATTTAGTTTTTTACCTATTTCTATTAATTTAGAATTCATTTCTTTTTCTTTGTTAAGACCATGAAAGGATAATTCTAAATAAAAATTTTCTTTACTAAATACCAGTTGATACCAGTAAGCGGCCTCTTCGGCTTGCTCAGCCTTCTTTTGTGAAAGGAGAAGAGGTATTTCCCCTTTATCACATCCGCTTAATCCAATAATTCCCTTACTGTATTTGGCTAAAATATCTTTTTCTATGGCCGGGATAGAGCAAGGATTAGATAAGTGGGCTCTGGTAACAATCTGACAGAGATTGCTGTATCCCTCTTTATTTTTGACCAAAAGAATAAGGTGATAGATCTGATTGGATTTTTGATTATCTTTTATCCGTATTTCACAGCCGATGATAGGTTTTATCCCTGCTCTTTTTGCTTTTTTATAAAATTGAATAGCTCCGTAGAGCCCATCATGGTCAGTTAAAGCCACTGCTTTCATATTAAATTTAGCAGCTTGTTTAATTA
>CAYTVM010000073.1:4664-7423 GCA_964441685.1 uncultured Atribacterota bacterium
TTTCTTCTCGAAGAAGTTTGATCAACATCAAGGCATTTTTGGCTGCCTTACCTTTATAATGATTATTCATAAAAATATATTGGTCGGTGGTTTTTTCGCTAATCTTTTTTATTTTAGGAATCCATTCTTTTAATTCTTCTTCGCTATAGAGATAATCATATCTCTGATAGGCTTTTTCGTGTTCCCACCAATTAAGCTTATTTCGACCGTGAAATCTAACATAACCCAGGCTGGAAGTAGCTTCAGCTATGGGAGGGATTAAACCTTTGAGCTGAGGTTGGTCTACACAGCAAAAACCTATGTCGTTGTTTTTTAAAATCCTGAATATCTCGTTATTTATCCAGTAAGAATTTCTAAATTCTACCACCAGGGGTATATCCTCCATTCTTTCTTTGAAGCGAAGAAGATAATCCCGATTGGAGGGAGTATTATAGAAAGAATAGGGAAACTGAGCCAACACACAGGCGAATTTACCTGCCTCCAGTAAGGGTTTTATAGATTCTTTAAAATCATTAAAGATAGTAGGATTTTCTTCTCGGCTATGAGTCATTTCTTGATTGGCTTTTACTGTAAACCTAAAATCAGCAGGAACCTTTTGCTGCAAATAATAAAAAGATGCCGGATGAGGGATACGGTAATAGGTAGAATTAATTTCAGAAACCTTAAACTTTTGGGCATATAGTTTAAGCATCTCTTTTTTATCAGTATTTTCAGGATAAAAGGTTCCTACCCAATCTTCATAACTATAACCAGAAGTGCCGATATATAACATGTTTACTACTTTTTTCCTCCGTTAAACCGTCTTAAAATTCCGATAACCTTACCCAGGACAATCGTATCTTTGGTGCTGATGGGTTTGTAAAGAGAGTTGGAAGGCTGCAGGGTAATCTGATTATCTTTTTTATATAATCTTTTTACTGTAACTTCTTCCTGATCTAGGAGGGCTATGACAATGTCTCCGTTGTCAGCATCCTGCTGGGGATTAACCATAACATAATCTCCATCAAGGATATGATCTCCGATCATGCTATCACCCTCAACTTTTACCATGAAGCTTTCTTCACTGCCAGAAAGCTGCTCCGGTATGGGTATAACTTCGGTGATATCTTTTAAGGCCCATAATGGTTTTCCTGCAGCGACACTTCCTATTACAGGCATTTCATTGGTTTGAGGTAAAATTCTAATAGCTCGGGACCTCTCTTTTTCCCGGTGGATATAACCCTTCTTTTCCAGGATGGTAAGATATTTATGGGCAGTAGCGGAAGAAGTTACTCCTACGGCTTTACAGATTTCTCGAACAGTGGGTGGATAGCCGTTTTCTCTAATTGTTTTTTGAATCAATTGAAGAGTCTTTTTATGATTTGGATCAAGAGAATCTTTTTTAAACATGATTAGTCTCCTTTAAAAATTTATATAATCATTCGCTATAATTATCATGTTAGCACAATTTATCATCTTATTTATATTATAAGATAAACGTATGTTTATTGTCAAATTTTTTATGGTAAAATTTTTAGTCGGGTTTCGAAATTTAAATTCTTGACAATTTTAGATACGTATGATAGATTTATCATGTTAAATTTAAAATGTATTTTATATTATATAAAGATATATTATAAAAATATAAATTTAAATGTTAGAGTAAGCTTTAGTGGGGTATTTAGATAAAAAGAAGAATGTTACTTTTTCTATTTTTTTCTCTTTCTTAACTCGATACTTGATACTGTATGCTCAATACAATATTAAAATCGAAAATTTTGAAATTTTAATATTGTATTGTATACTATAGTTTATGACCTAAAAAATATTATCTTACAAATGATGATGATTGAAGCGATTTATACTAGAATATACAAAATTATTAATTATTCTGATTAATAGGATTGAAGGGGAACACAATATACAATGACTACCAAATCAATAAATAATAAATTATGTGATGTAAGGCGAAAAAAAATTTATTTGACTTTAACTTTTATTTTGCTTTCATTGTTTTTAATAATTTTTATAAGCCAAATTTCTTCTCCTCATGTCATGAATTCTTTTGCCGCAAGCACACCAAACCCAGTCAGTTCCCCGGTTTATTTAGCCTATTTTTATGAAGTAGGTTGTCATGACTGTGATAAAGCTAAGATTATATTAAAAGATATTTCCGCAAAATATCCTGATAATCTAATCATGAAAAGTTTTGACATTGGTTTAACCGATAATATGAAATTAGCCGAATCCTTAGGCGAATTATGTCAAATGCCTACGGAGGAAAGGCTCTTGGTCCCGGTTGTATTTATTGGGGATAATTACCTTTTAAGAGATGCTATTAGCCTTGATAATTTAGACGAATTATTTCAAAGATATGTAACCATTGGTACTATAGCTCCTTGGGAAAAAGTTCAGGAAAAAAATCTTACTGCTCAAGAAAGATTGATAGCTCGTTTTCAGTCCTTCGGTCTGACTGCGGTAGCAGTAAGTGGCTTGATTGACGGCATAAACCCCTGTGCTTTTGCCACAATTATATTTTTTATCTCTTATCTTACTCTGATCAATCGAAAAGGAAAGGAAATTCTCTGGGTAGGAGGAATGTTTGCCCTGTCCGTATTTCTGACCTACTTCTTAATCGGAACCGGGGCTTTAAAGATGATTACTTCTTTATCTTTTTTGCCTTTGGTTAGAAAAATATTTGTTCTGGTTACCGCTGCCTTTGCCTTAATTTTAGGGGTGGTCAGTCTATATGACTATCTCCAATTCAAGAAAAAAGGGAC
>CAYTVM010000074.1:0-7420 GCA_964441685.1 uncultured Atribacterota bacterium
GACAATATTTTTAATGTTTTTTGAGCAGTCAACCCGAACCAGAAACTCTATGGAAGCAGGGATAGCTCAGTTAGGCGGTCATGGTAATTTTCTTGATACCAGTACCATGCAAATATCTCATGGTGAAGTAGCCAAGGATACAGCTATTATTTTATCCAGATTTGGTCATGCTATAGCTTGTAGATATTGTTCCTGGGAAGTAGGGAATAAATATTTAAGAGAAATGGCAAAATGGTCTTCGGCTCCCGTTATAAATTTACAATGTGACTTATATCATCCCATGCAAGGAATTGCTGATTTGATGACCATGAAAGAAAAAATTGGAGATTTAAAAGGTACTAAAGTAGCTATTATCTGGGCTTATGCAACCAGTCATAAGAAACCAATTTCAGTTCCGCTTACTCAAGTTCTTTTATTTCCGAGATATGGAATGGAGGTAACCCTTGCCTATCCAGAAGGGTATGATTTACCTGATTGGGCTATTAAACAAGCTAAAGAAAATGCTGAAAAACATGGTGGAACCTTAACGATAACCCATAATATAGAAGAAGCGTATAGAGAGGCAGATGTAGTCATACCTAAAAATTGGGGAAGTTGGGTAACCAATCAAAAAGGCGAAGTAGTTGATGCTTTACTTGAGTCCTGCAAAGCGTGGAAATGTACCGAGAAAATGATGAAACTTGCCAATAAAGAGGTAATGTATATGCATGCACTTCCAGCAGATAGAGGAAATGAAGTTGAAGATTCAGTGATTGATGGACCTCATTCCATCGTTTACGACGAAGCAGAAAATAGACTGCATACCGCAAAGGCAGTGATGACACTCACTATGGGCGGTAAATAAAACCTGGAAAGTTTTATTGGTATTGTATTTATCGAGGATAATTAATCCAAGACAAATATAATTATATCGTAAAAGATCAATAAGAATATTTTAATAAAACAGTTAAATATGCTAAAAAGGTAAAAAGTTGCATTTATTATTTACGATATTATTTGGTTAGATTAGATATTCGAAAGGATGGAAATAAAAAATGTCTAAATTGGCAGTGCTAGCTATTGGAGGAAACTCCCTTATTAAAGATAAGCAGCATGAAAGAGTGGAAGACCAGTACGATGCAGTATGTGAAACAGCCAAACACATTGCCGGAATGATCGAACAGGGTTATGATGTAGTGGTTACTCACGGAAATGGTCCCCAAGTAGGATTTATTTTGAGACGTTCGGAAATTGCGCATGAGGCAGGAGGGATGCATAGAGTCCCTTTGGTAAATTGTGGGGCGGATACCCAAGGGGCTATCGGATATCAGATTCAGCAGGCGCTCTATAATGAATTTAAAAAGAGAGGTATTAAAAAGAATACAGCTACAGTGGTAACTCAGGTAGTGGTAGATAAAAGTGACACCGCATTTCAAAACCCTGCTAAACCCATAGGTACATTTTACACTAAAGAACGGGCAGAAGAACTGCAAAAGGATCATCCTGACTGGGTAATTATTGATGATGTAGGCAGAGGATATAGAAGAGTAGTACCTTCTCCAATGCCGGTAGAAATTGTAGAACAGGAAGCCATTGAGATGTTAGTAAAAAATGGCTTTAGTGTAGTTGGTGTTGGCGGAGGCGGAATTCCGGTACTTCGTAATAAGGATGGTAGACTGGAAGGTGTAGATGCGGTTATCGATAAAGATAATGCCTCAAGTTTGCTGGCTATAAATATTCATGCAGATATCTTTGTTATTTCTACAGCTGTAGAGAAAGTGTGTTTAAATTTCAATAAACCAAATCAAGTGACTTTAGATAAACTAACTGTAGTAGAGGCTAAAAAATATATCGAGGAAGGTCATTTTGCCAAAGGAAGTATGCTTCCCAAAATTCAAGCAATTGTAAAATTTCTGGAAGCCGGAGGTAAAGAGGCAATTGTAACCAATCCGGAGTCTTTAGAAAAAGCGCTAAAAGGTGAGACTGGAACTCATATCTATTCCTAGGAGATATTTTTAGTCAAAATGAATCAATTCTTAAGAGAGAGAGGGGGGGGGTGATATCCTAAATAAAAAGTGAAATTGTATTTGAAAATAGGCAAAATAAAAAAGGAGAAAAAATGAAAAAATCAAAAGTATTTGCAGTAATAGTAATGTTAGTAATATTAGTCAGTATCTTTGGAGGAATAGGACAAGCAGAAGAAAAGATTAAAGTAGCTTTTATTTATGTTGGACCTCATAATGATGGCGGGTGGTCACAATCTCATGATGAAGGTAGAATCTATTTAGAAGAAAAACTTCCTTATGTAGAAACAGCTTACTCTGAGGTTGTTCCGGAGGGAGCTCCCTGTGAAAAAGTTCTTAGAGACTACTGTAACCAGGGTTACAAAGTAATCTTTACCACCAGTTTTGGATTTATGGATCCTACTTTAAATGTAGCTAAAGATTACCCTGATGTGATATTTTTACATTGTTCTGGATACAAAACCAATGAAAATATGGGAAGTTACTTTGGCAGAATGTATCAACCGGATTATTTAGCTGGATTGGTTGCCGGAATGATGACCAAATCTAATTATATTGGTTTTGTTGCTCCTTTCCCTATTCCCGAAGTAGTAAGAGAGATAGATGCATTTGCTATTGGGATGAGAGAGGTTAATCCTGATGCAGAGGTTCATGTAATCTGGTTAAATTCTTGGGTAGATCCGGTTCAGGAAGCTAATGCTTCCCAAACCTTTTTAGCTAATGGTGCTGATATTATTGCCAGTGGTATGGATACCCCAGCTTCCTTAATAGAAGCTGAAAAAGTTGGAAAGTATGGCATAGGTTATGATAAAGATATGGCTCCCGCAGTTCCTAAGGCATGTTTAACCTCTCGTATTTGGCACTGGGGCTTATATTATGTACAAGTTCTTGAAGCAGTGCATAATGGCACCTGGAAAGCGGGTGAATATTGGGGAGGTATGGAAACCGGTCTTGTTGATCTTGCCCCCTACGGACCGATGGTACCTCAGGATGTCCGAGATTATACAGACAAGAGAAAACAGGAAATAATAGAAGGAAAATTTGAGTGCTTTACCGGACCACTTGTTGATCAAGATGGAAAATTAGCAGTGAAAGAAGGAGAAGAAATTCCCGATGCCGATAAATTAAGCCTCCAATGGTTTGTTGAGGGAGTTGTCGGTACGATACCTAAATAATTGATAAAACCCCGGGCAGTAGTTTGCTCTATTCCCGGGGTAATTTTTTATTTTAAATTTCTGAGGAAATAAATGGATGCAATAGTCCTTCAAGCAAAAAATATTAGCAAACATTTTCCCGGTGTTCTGGCCAATGATCATATAAATTTTGATTTAAGAAAAGGTGAGATTCACACTCTTCTTGGTGAAAATGGTGCTGGAAAAACTACTTTAATGAATATTCTGGATGGTATCTACTATCCCGATGAGGGAGAGATTTATCTGAATGGTAAAAGAGTAGATATTCGCTCTCCCTTTGAAGCAACTAAAAATGGTATCGGAATGATTCATCAGCATTTTATGTTAGTAGATACTCTTTCTGTCCTGGAAAATGTGGTATTGGGTCTTGAATCTCAGGGATTTTATCTTGATAAAAAAAATATTTCTGAAAAAATTGCGGAGATATCTAAAAAATATAATTTAGACATCAACCCCTATGCCAAGATATGGCAGCTTTCTGTGGGAGAACAGCAGAGGGTAGAAATTATAAAGACTTTATTTGGGGGAGCAAAGATTCTTATTCTGGATGAACCTACTGCAGTATTGACTCCTCAGGAAGCAGATGCTTTGTTTAAGATATTAAGAAGAATGATCAAAGAAGATAAATCTATTATTTTTATCAGTCATAAATTAGATGAAGTGATGAAAATATCTGACCGAATTACAGTTTTAAGAAAAGGGAAATTAGTAGGTACGGTAGATAAAAAAGAAATTAAGCAAAAAGAATTAGCTAAAATGATGGTAGGAAGAGAAGTTCTCTTTAGACTGGATAGAAATCCAATGTGTAGAAAAGGTGAAATCCTTAAAATAGAAGATTTAGAAACCCATAATGATAAAGGTATAAAAATATTAAAAGGAATAAATTTTTCCATATACGGAGGAGAAATTTTCGGATTGGCTGGAGTTTCCGGGAATGGACAAAAAGAATTAGCTGAAGTTATTGTGGGTTTAAGAAGAGCAATTGCAGGGAAAGTCTATATAAAAGGTGAAGAAGCAACTAATCTTTGTCCTAAAGCTATTAATAAAGAAGGGACAAATTATATTCCTTCTGATCGGCTTAAAGTCGGACTGGTACCCAATCTTAATACGGTAGAAAATGTTATCCTCAGGCGATATGATAGGGAGCCGATCTCCCGGGGGATTTTTTTAAACTATGAAGAAGCTGCTAAATATACCAGAGAATTAGTAAAGCAATTCAATATTATAGTACCCAGAGAAAATGTTCCGGTAAAATTTCTATCCGGAGGTAATTTGCAGAAACTGATTTTAGCCCGAGAAATAAGAGAGGAACCAGCTTTACTGATAGCAGTTCATCCTAGTCGCGGGTTAGATGTAGGTGCTACTGAATTTATACGGAAAAAATTATTAGAGGAAAGAGATCAAGGTGTGGCCATATTGCTCATATCAGAAGATCTTGAGGAATTATTGATGATTTCAGATCGAATTGGGGTAATCTATGAAGGTGAAATTGAGGGTATTGTCGATATAGATTCTGCCGATATTAATGAAATAGGATTGATGATGGCAGGGGCGCATATAAATCCTTTGGATAAATAAGGGAGAAGAGAATGTTAAAGTTTGAGAAGAGAGAAAGTATACCGCTTCATTTGCGTATCCTGATTCCCTTAATTTCTATTTTTTTGGGTGTGTTAATTGGTGGTATTGCTGTAATGTTTTCCCAGGTGAATCCTTTTACAGTGTATAAAGCGATATTTATCGGTGCCTTTGGAAGCACCTATGTATTTTCCGAAACCATTGTAGTGGCCATCCCTCTTTTGCTTATCTCGGTTGGTCTTATTCTGGTTTTTAAAATGAACTACTGGAATATAGGTGCCTACGGGCAGTATATTATGGGGGCAATTTTTAGTACTTATTTTGCCCTTAATTCTTCGGAAACAATGTCCAGGCCAATCCTTCTTATGATAATGTGCATTGCCGGGCTAATCGGAGGTGCCCTCTGGGCGCTGATACCAGCTGCCCTGAAAGCCTATTGGAAAGTAAACGAAGTCATCACTACTCTATTATTAAATTATATTGCTCTTTATATCTTGCAATTTTTAATGCATGGTCCCTGGAGAAATCCACGCAGTTTTGGGTTTCCCCTTACCAAAATCTTTGAATTAAATGCACAATTACCTAAATTAATTCAACATACCAGAATACATCTGGGATTAATTTTTGGCATTGTTGCGGCAATTATTATTTGGATTATTATCAAAAAAACTAAGTTTGGTTATGAAATCAGGGTGATTGGAGAAAATGAAAGTGCTGCCAGATATGCTGGTATTCATATTGCGAAAAATATTATTCTAGCCATGGTTATAAGTGGTGGTCTGGCTGGTCTGGCTGGCATGGCTCAGATTTCAGGTATTATTCATATGTTACAAATGGAGATTAATCCTGATTATGGATATACCGCCATTATTGTTGCCTGGCTTTCTGGCCTTAATCCTCTGATCGCTATGATAGTTTCTTTTTTCTTAGGAGGATTATTTGCCGGGGCCTCTCAAATACAGATGACTATGAAAGTTCCCATAGGAATTGTAGGACTGATAGAAAGTGCAATTCTTTTCTTTCTTTTGGGAGGGGCGATCCTCACTAATTATAAACTCTATTATAAAGGGAGAAAGATTATATGAGACCAGATGCTTATGCCATTACCATCATTCTTTTAGCGGCAACGGTTGAATCAGGAACCATATTGCTCTTTCCTATTATTGGTGAAATATTTACCGAACGTTCCGGCATTCTTAATTTGGGAATTGAAGGCATGATGATTATTGGGGCACTGGTAGGTTTTGCCACCGCCTTTATAACCGGTCAAATTTATTGGGCATTTTTTATGGGTATGCTGGCTGGTGGTTTAGCTTCCCTAATTCATGCTTTTATTTCTATTACCCTAAGGGGAAACCAGGTAGTAAGTGGTTTAGCCTTAACTATTTTTGGTCTGGGAGTAACTAATTTTTATGGACAAAAATTCGTAAATCTACAATTAGCCCATACTATGCCCCAAGTAATCATTCCGGGACTTTCCCAAATTCCTTTTTTTGGTCCCATTTTTTTCGAACAGGACTATATGGTGTATCTGTCCTATATTCTGGTCATTATCACCTGGTTTATTTTATTCAAGACTAAAGCGGGAATCCAGCTAAGGGCGGTGGGACAAAATGCCCAGGCAGCTGATGCTATGGGAGTAAATGTTTATAAAATAAGATATTTTTGGACTTTCTTTGGTGGGTTAATGGCTGGAGCAGGAGGGGCTTACCTTACCCTTAATTGTGCCCCTTTCTGGTTAGATGGTATTACTGCAGGCCGGGGATGGGTGGCTATTGCTCTGGTAATATTTGCCAGGTGGAATCCCCCTTATGCTTTAATAGGTGCCTATTTATTTGGAGTAATTAATGCCCTTCAATTTCAACTTCAATCGATGGGGACCACCATTCCTTCAGCATTACTTAGCATGCAGCCCTATCTTTTAACTTTTATCTTAATTATTGTGGCAACTTTATTAGTAAAAGCTAAACATATCGGAGTTCCAAAAGAATTAGGCATTCCTTATGCCAGAGAGGAAAAATAGAAATGAGTTATATAAAGAAATTAAAATGCTTACTGTGCGGAATAGAATATAAACCTGGAGAGATCAAATATACTTGTCCCCAATGTGGAGATGAAGGTATTCTGGAAATTATTTATGATTATTCTGAGATAAAAAAAATATTTACCAAAGAAATACTTAAAATGAAAAGTGAATATTCAATGTGGAGATATTTACCTCTTTTGCCGGTGGATGATCCTGCTAAAATAGGTCCTTCAAAAGTGGGTTGGACTCCCTTATATGAAGTAAAAAGAATAAGAGAAGATTTGAAGATGCCAAACCTTTGGATTAAAGATGATGGGAGAAACCCCACTGCCTCTTTAAAAGATAGACCCTCTGCCATTGCAGTGGTGAAGGCTCGGGAATTAGGAGAAAAGATAATTACCTGTGCCTCAACTGGCAATGCTGCCTCATCACTAGCGGGAGCTGCTGCGTCAGTAGGTTTAAAGAGTTACATTTTTGTTCCCCAAACGGCACCGAGTGCCAAGATTGCCCAACTTCTGGTATTTGGCTCGACCGTCTTTGCAGTCAGAGGAACCTATGATGAAGCCTTTGATCTGTCTATTGAAGCAACCAGAGAATTTGGCTGGTATAATCGAAATACTGCT
>CAYTVM010000075.1:0-7401 GCA_964441685.1 uncultured Atribacterota bacterium
ATTCTGCTGCAACTGCAAATGAATATGTTGCTTTTGTAACTGTTATTGCAAATAATCAAACACCATAATTAATTAAAGTAAGTATTATTCTAAAAATAGGCGAGCTATAATAAAAAAATAGCTCGCCTATTTTTTTTATAATTTAACGGATAAGATGCCGCTCCTGTGTCAACACTCTTTTATTTTTTACTATATACTTCACACTAAATGCTATGTGCTTGTCTCTAAACGATAAGTGCTATTGATTAATTTATTATTCTTTATTTATATTCTTGTCTTTGTTATAATAATATAAATGTTTAATCTGCTATAGTCTTAAGAAGCAAGACGCCTACCCTACTTAAAAAATATAAAATGGAAAAAGAGAAAATGAAAGAAACAAAACAAAACGATATATTAGAATTATTTAGACCTTATGTCCCCAAGGCAGTAATTTCCAGGATATTAGAAGGAAAGGGAAGCTTGCCCAGTGAACGAAGTGAAGCGACTATAATGTTTATTGACATAAAAGATTTTACTAAAATTGCTGATCAATTGGATCCGGAGAAAGTAACGGAAATACTAAATAATATATTTGAACCAATAACTGGTCTGATAGACAAGTACGGTGGCTGTATCAATAAATTTTTAGGTGATGGTTTAATGGCTGTATTTGGAACACCTTTTAGTCATGAGGATGACCCAGAGAGGGCTGCAAGAGTAAGTATAGAGATAACCAAATCAATAGAAGAAAATGGAAAGATAAAAATAGGTAATAAAGTAAAAAGTTTAAAGGTAAGAATCGGAATTAATACCGGAGTATGTATATCCGGAGAGATTGGATCAGCCTTAAGAAAAGAATTCACAGTGATTGGAGATACGGTAAATTTAGCCTCTCGTCTGCAAGTAAATGCTACGCCAGGAGAAATATTAATTGGTGAAAAAACTTTTCAGAGAATTAAAGGTCAATTTATAATTTCTTCTCCCCGCAAGTTGAAGATAAAAGGCAAGAAAGACTTGGTGTTAGTTTATGCCTTAAAAAGCGAAAAGAAAAAAAATTTTCTTGAACAAAAGAAAAATAATCATTCGCCTTTTACGGGGAGAAAAAAAGAATTAAATATTTTAAGAAAAGCTTTAAAAAAATCCTATCAGTCAGAAGGGCAGTTAATTGAAATAAACGGTGAATTGGGAACAGGGAAATCAAGATTAATTTTAGAGCTCACTAAAGAATCTTTTGCCAAAAAATTTAATATTTTATTTAGCAATTGCTCATCCTGGGAAAAATCAAAACCTTACACTCCTTTGATGGAAATATTTACTAAAATCTTCGAAATAAAATTTGATGATAATCTTAATGAAATTGAAAAGAAAATAGAATATAAAATTAAAGAAATCGATTCTTCACTATTATTTACCTCTTCATATTTTTCAAGATTATTATCCTCAAAGATTAAATCCCTGGAAGAAATAATGGGGCAATCAAAAGAAGAAAATAATTTATTCATTAGAGCAATGAAAAAATTGTTGTTTAGTTTTTCTTCTCAAAAACCCCTTCTTATAATTATTGAAGATATGCAATGGATTGATGATGCATCAGCTGAATTTTTCATTCAATGTTCTAAGGAACTTAAAGAATATTCCTTTTTACTTATATATAGTCTTAGAGAATCACTAAAAAAGAAAGAGTCCATTGCCGGGTCTAAGAGAATAAGATTGTTACCCTTAAAGAATAATGAATCTGATAAGCTTATAAGATTATTAATAAAAGAAAATGATATATATAAAATAATGAAAGATAGAATCATTTCAACTGCTAATGGGAATCCCTTGTTTATTGAAGAAATTGTCAGGGGGATTGAAGAAAGAAGGTTATCTGCTGATAAGGATAGATTGGGAAATTACTCCGAAATGTTTGCTAATTTTCAAATACCAGATACTGTTCAGAGCATTGCACGAGCAAGAATTGATCTGCTTCCAGTCGGGCTAAAAGAGATTTTATACCAGGCATCAGTTTTTGGAAGAGATATTGAAATAAAGCTTTTACAAAAAATTACCAACCTGGAAGTTAAAATATTATTAGAAATGATGAAAGAATTGCAAACACATCAATTTATAGAGGAAGTAGAGACAACACCTCAACTTCAAAGACATTTTGCCTTTACTCATTCGCTTATCCAAGAAATTGCTTATAATAGTTTACTTTTTAAAACCAGAAGAAACCTGCATACTAAAATAGGGGCAGCTATGGAGGAAAAGTATTCATATAAAATCGATTCAAAAGTTGAAGAATTAGCCTATCATTTTAAGAATAGTGATGATGAAGAAAAGGCTGTTTTTTATTTAAACAAAGCCGGAGATAGAGCTCAATCTTTATACGCTTTTTCTAATGCTATGAATTATTTTCAGGATTGTATCGATATTTTAGAAACCTCAAAATCTGAAAATGAACCACTGATACATTTTTCAGAAATATTTAATAAATTAGCTTTCTCCCAGACAACAGTGGGCAAAAGAAAAGAGGCAGAAAATAATTTAAATAAAGCCTTAAAGTATTGTAGAAAAAATAAAGACAAAGATAATGAATCTTTGATATTAATGAGTATGGGAAACTTATATGGAGATATGGGGCAGTGGGATAAGGCAATTGAATATTTTAAAGGTAGTTTGTTGATTAGTGAGGAAATAAATAATCTAAGAAGGAATGCAAGTATCTTAAAGGGCATAGGATTAGCCTGTCTATTTAAGGGTGATACTTCTTCCGGATACTCTTATCTTAAAGGGAGCATAAATATTTGCAAAGAGATAAAAGCTGTAGATGTTTATGCGATGGTTTTAAATAATATTGGGATATATTATGACATGTTAGGTGAATGGAAAAAAGCAATTGAAGCATACAAGGAAAGCCTATCCATCGCTAAAAAAATTAAAAATATTATTGTTATTTCAAATATTATGAATAACATTGGATTTGCTTATTCTTCGTTAGGAGAATCAAAACAAGCTATTTATTATCTAAAGGAAAGTGTTAAAATAGCTAATAAAATTGGAGATATATATAATAAGGGAATTAATTATATTCATTTAGGAGAGGAATATTTAAAAAAGAAGGAATTTACCGAAGTAAAATATTATATTTTTCATGCAGAAAAAATATTTAATGAGCTTGATGATAAATTAGGGTTAGCAGATACATATAGATTAAAGGCCAAGTTGTTTAAAAAACTACAAAAGTGGGAAGACTCTGAAATATTTTTTAAAAAAGCAATAAAAATATATTCAAAGTTTGGGGATAAAATAAACGAGGGTGAAAGCTATTATGAATTGGGCGATATGTTAATTTTAAATAAAGATATGAAATTAGCAAAAAGGAATTTAATTAAATCGCAAAAAATATTAAAGAGTATTGACGCAAAAAAACATCTTGGTGAAATAGAAGAAAAATTAAATAACTTAAAAAAATAATCTAAAAAAAATATAATAATGATCTTAGTGTAAGTTTTGGCTGGAAGTTAAAAAAAGAAGAGCACCACTTTTTATATCTTTTCTTATCTCTCTTATCTCGATACTCGATACTGTATACTTGATACTTTCCTTTTATTGCTTTATTTGCAGTTTTGTATCATTTGTGATATAATTTAATTGGGGGAATGGAACGAAGGAGTTTAAATTTTTTACTAAACTCCCGATAATAGCAAATCAATCGAAAGGTTGAGACGCAAAGTTACAGATCTAAAACTATTCAATTAGTCAAGATGGCTGAGCTACCGAAGGAGATGATTTAAAATGAAGAAAAGATTCGATTTAAGACTTGTATCTGTTCTCTGTGTGGTAGTAATAGTCTTTTTAGCTTTATCTACTTTTGCCTTTTCTGCTAAAAAAGAAATGGTTCAAGAGTGGATAGGTCAAGAGGGCGGTTTTATCACTCTTGGTAATGTTACCATTACTTTTGGACCAAATGTTCTAACCAAAAATACCAAAATTCATATTATCTATTTTGGTGATGGTGAATATCAATTTGGGCCTGAAGTACATGTTAATGGAACATATACCGTTTGTTTTGAAGAAGCACCGGATAAAGTATTCACTTTTAGACAAGGTGAATGGATAGAAGTAGACGATTACGATGGTAGTGGTTGTTTTGAAACTGATCATTTTTCGCGATATCGTGGTTGCTGATAAGTTTCATTTAGTTTAATACCATCTCCCCCATTTTTTTAAAAGATAAAGACAGAATAAAAATAACCCCGGATTAATTCCGGGGTTATTTTTATTCAAAGCCCTAATGTATTTTCATTGGAACTTTTTCCTCTGTCATTCCCATGCGAAATTGGAAATCCAGGAGCGGTGGCTAATGGTTACTGTAAACTTTTTTTTCTATTTTTCTTTTCACTTTCTTAACTCGATACTCGATACTATATACTCGATACTATATTTGATTAATTGACGCTTATCTGGCAGCTATGTTAAAATCAGTAAAACAATCTATATTCAGTAATCAGAAATGTATGGAGATATCTTATATGTCAGAAAATAAAGACCCTTATAGTAAATTAAAAAAGCAGTTATATTTAGCCAGAATAATTTTTCATATACCTAATTTTATTAAATTGGCCTTAAGGTTGCTTAAAGATAGGAGAGTTCCCTTTTATTTAAAACTAATGGTATATGGAGCAATCGCCTATGTATTATCACCATATGATTTAATTCCTGATTTTTTAGTCCCATTTTTAGGATATTTTGAAGACATTGTTATCGGAATTTTGTGTTTAATTGGTTTGGTTAAGTTGAGCCCGCCGGAAGTTGTAGCCGGACACGTAAAAACAATCGAAATAGAAAATAAACAACGATATAGTTTTTTCCGTTAACAGAGAGGATAATTAGAAAATATGCGAATTGGTATTAAATCATTAGGGTGTCCTAAAAATTTTGTTGATAGTGAAGTTATTTGTGGGGAGCTAAGCGAAAAAGGATACCAGATAAGTAATAAAATTAATCATTCTGATATGGTGATTATCAATACCTGCAGTTTTATAAGGGATGCCGTAGAAGAATCCGTTGAAGAAATTCTCAAGCTGGTAAAATTAAAAAAAGAAGGAAAGATAAAACATATTATAGTTACCGGATGTCTTCCTCAGAGGTATAAAGATGATAATCTTAAACAGGAATTTCCTGAAGTTGATGCCTTTTTAGGCGTAGGAGAATTATTAGATATTGATAATGCAATAAAAAGTGTTTTGCAAAGTAAACAAATCTATAAAATATGTCCTGAACCTAAATTTCTATACAACCATAATACCCCTCGAACTATTTTAACCCCTCAGCATTATACCTATATTAAAATATCTGAAGGTTGCCAAAATAATTGTACTTATTGCTTGATACCTCAAATCAGAGGAAAGCATCGCAGTAGAAAAATTGAAGATATCATCGAAGAAGTAAAAATGATTTCTAATAAGCAAAATCTTTCCGAAATTATTTTAATAGGTCAAGATACCACTTTATACGGATTCGACCTCTATGGAGAATATAAGTTAGCTGAATTGTTAAAAAAACTTTCTCTTCTTGAATTAAAAAATTTAAAATGGATAAGACTTTTATACACCCATCCTGCTCACTATACTGATAAATTGATTGAAGTGATTACAAAATATCCTAAAATATGTCCCTATTTAGATTTACCTTTACAGCATATTAGTGATAAAATACTAAAAAGAATGAATCGGTTGGTTAAAAAAAATGATGTTATTCGCTTAATTAATAAATTAAGAGATAGAATTCCGAATTTAACTTTGCGTACTACTTTAATGGTGGGATTTCCCGGTGAGACTAATAAGGACTTTAAAGAACTGTTGAATTTTGTAAAAGAATTCCGATTTGAAAGATTGGGTGCTTTTATTTTTTCACGAGAAGAGGGAGCTCCGGCTTATGACTTCTCCCAACAAATTCCTCTGCGAATTAAGAAAGAACGTCTGAAAGAATTAATGTTAACTCAGCAGTCAATTTCAAAAAAATTAAATAATGGTTACTTAGGGAAAGAAGTAGAAGTGTTAGTTGATGAAATAAAATTAGGGAAAGCAAAAATTTCCATTGGACGAACTAAAGGAGATGCTCCGGAGATAGATGGAAAAGTTATCATCAAAACCGACAAGGCTCAAGTTGGGGATATTATAAAAGTAAAAGTATTAGAATCCTTGGAATATGATTTAATAGGAGAGCTTAAAGAATAATGAGAAATAGAGTATTGGTCGGGATGGAAGAAACAAACTGCTGATTATATTATTGATGTGACTGATTTTTCTAGTGAAGAAATAAGCCGGAAAATAATTGAAAGGTATGGAATATGGAAGGGGAGGGATTAATCTTGATTAAAGAGAGATTAAAAATATTTAGAAAAAAGATAGAAAAAGAAAATAAAGAAATTGAAGGTTTTTTAGTGACTAACCTGAAAAACTTATATTATCTAAGTGGATTTGATGGAGAAGGATTTGCTTTGATTACTAAAAGAAATAATTATTTATTTACTGATTCACGTTATACAGAGCAGGCGGAAAAAGAAAGCCCTGATTTTAAAATTATAACTGATGAACCGAAGGAAGAAAATGCGCGAGTATTAGCATTAAAAAAGATAATAAAGAGAAAAAAGATAAATAAAATAGCCTTTGAAAGTGTTCATTTAAGTTATGCTGATTTTAAGAAATATTCGGATAGTTTTGAATCCGTAGAATTTTTACCCACTAAAGACATGGTAGAACAGATAAGAATGGTAAAAGACAAAGAAGAAATTATTATAATAAGAAAAGCTGCGCAGATAGCAACAGAAAGTTTAAAGGAAGTTTTTGAAATAATAGAACCGGGTATACGGGAGCTTGAAATTGCCTCTGAGTTAGCTTATACTATGAGAAAAAAAGGTGCCCAAAAGGAAGCTTTTGAAACAATTGTGGTCTCCGGAGAAAGATCATCTTTGCCCCACGGAAAACCTTCTGAAAAAAAAATTGATGAAGGAGAACTAATTACTATTGATATGGGAGCAAATTATCAAAATTATAATTCTGATATAACCCGCACTATTATTATGGGCAAGGAAAATCAAAAGCAAAAAGAAATATTTTCAATTGTATTGGAAGCTCAAGAGACGGCTCTCGAATTTTTAAAACCAGGGGTAAAGTGTAAAGAAGTAGACTGGGTAGCCAGAAATGTTATTGAAAAAAATAGTTATGGAAAGTATTTTGGTCATGGTTTAGGTCACGGAGTCGGGTTAGATATTCATGAACTGCCCAGAGTGTCATTCAATGATAATACAATTTTATTACCCGGAATGGCAGTGACCATAGAACCTGGAATATATCTGCCGGAAGTGGGCGGAGTTAGGATTGAAGATTCGGTTCTGATAACTGAGGAAGGTTACGAAATATTAACCTGGTT
>CAYTVM010000076.1:0-5888 GCA_964441685.1 uncultured Atribacterota bacterium
GCTGAAATTATAAGAAGTAAGTTTCGCCAGCGCTCCACTGTTATAAGGAGAAAAGTACGGATTTGTTTAGTAAAAAACAGGTCAAAAAGGGTGGTACCGCGGAAAAGGTTTATGATTTTCGTCCCTTTATAAGGCGAGGAAAATTGTAAACCTTTTTTATTTTAATAGTACTATTGATGATGAGGAGGGGATACTATTGGAAAATAAAATAAAAGAGATTAAAAAAGAAATTGTTTTAAAATTGAATACCGTAAAAGATTTAATGAATATTGAGAAATTAAGAATAGAATATTTAGGTAGAAAAGGGATAGTGACTCTCCTATTGAGAAAATTGGTAAATTTTTCTCCAGAAGAAAGACCAAAAGCTGGGCAGTTATTGAACCAAGCTAAAAGAGAGATTGAAGAGTTGCTCAAGGTAAAAGAGATAGAAATTGAAAAACTTGAGAAAGAAAAAAGATTACAGGGAGAAAGTACTGACATTACTCTTCCGGGGAGACAATTAGATAGAGGAACTGCTCATCCCATTAATTTGGTTTTAAGAGAGATTGAGGAAATATTTTTAAGTTTAGGGTTTAAAATAGAGGAAGGTCCGGAAATAGAACTAGATTATTATAACTTTGAGGCCCTTAATATTCCCAAAGACCATCCCGCTAGAGATGATCAGGATTCTTTTTATATAAATAAAGAAATTTTACTTCGAACTCATACCTCACCAGTGGAAATAAGGGTTATGGAAAAACAACAACCCCCGATTAGAATGATTGCTATAGGGAGATGTTATAGACGTGATGCCGCAGACAGTACTCATTCACCTATGTTTCATCAAATAGAAGGTCTGGCTGTGGATAAAGATATTACTTTTAGCGATTTAAAAGGTGTCTTAACTGTATTTGTGCGTAGGATGTTTGGTGAAGAAAGGAAAGTAAGGTTTAGACCGGGTTATTTTCCTTTTACAGAACCAAGTGCAGAAGTAGATGTATCTTGTTTGTTGTGCCATGGAAAAGGGTGTCAAGCTTGTGGGTATAGTGGATGGTTAGAAATTATGGGTTCAGGGGAGACCGATCCAGCGGTCTTTAAGATGGTAGGATACGATCCGGAAAAATATTCAGGCTTTGCCTTTGGAATGGGAGCTGAAAGAATTGCCATGTTAAAATATGGCATAAATGATATACGATTATTTTTTGAAAATGATTTAAGATTTTTAAAGCAATTTTAAATTAGTCGATAATATATAACAGCAGTACAGCGTGCCGGGTTGAAGTTTTCTTACTATTTTTACAGTATATGTTAACCTACGTGATACGCAATACGATATACGAGACAGGGAGGGAGAGAAAATGCAGGTTTCTTATAATTTATTAAAAGAATATGTTGATATAAATATATCAGCTGAAGAGCTTGCTCAGAGATTAACTATAAATGGCATAATTTTAGAGAGGATAGAAAATATATCCACTGAGATAGAAAAAGTAGTTGTGGGTAAGATAATTTCTATGAACCAACACCCTGAAAATAAAAAATTATCTGTTTGTCAGGTAGATATAAAAGAGGAAATACTTCAAATAATTTGCGGAGCAAAAAATATGAAGGTTTCTGATAAAGTAGCAGTTGCATTGGATGGAGCAAAGTTACCTCAAATAGGAATTGTTAAAAGTAAGAAATTAAAAAATGTTTTATCTTCAGGAATGCTTTGTTCCGCTTCTGAGTTGGGAATTGAACAGGGGATATCTCCTGGAATATTAATTTTAGAAGAAGATGCTATTTTAGGGGAAAATATAAGAGAAATAATAAAATTTAACGACACCATATTTGATTTTGAAATACACTCTAATCGTCCTGATTTAATGAGTATAATAGGGATAGCCAGAGAAATTGCAGTAATTACCAATAGTAAACTTAAAATTCCCGAAATAAAGATAAAAGAAAAAGGCAAAGGAATTGAAGAAGATGTTATTGTGAAAATCAAGGCAGAAGATTTATGTCCCCGTTATGCCGGGAGAGTAATCAAAGACATTAAGATAAAAGAATCGCCCTTATGGTTAAAATGGAAGTTAAGATTGTTAGGGGCAAGATCAATTAGTAATATAGTAGATATTACTAATTTTATCATGATGGAAACAGGTCAGCCGCTTCATGCCTTTGATCTTGATTTAATTAAAGATAAGACCATTATAGTTCGAAAAAGTAAACCGGGTGAAACTATCTGTACTTTAGATGATGTAGAAAGACAGTTACCGACCAACACTTTAGTTATTGCTGACACAGAAGAACCGATAGCTCTTGCAGGAATAATGGGAGGAAAGTATTCTGAGATTGATCAAAACACCAAAAATGTATTTTTAGAATCAGCCTATTTTGATCCAATAAATAATCGAAAAAGCACTATGAAATTTGGTTTAAGAACCGAAGCTTCAAACAGGTTCGAAAAGGGGATAGATAAAGAAGTGCAAATATATGCTCTGGATCGAGCTGCTGATTTGATAAATAAGATTGCGATGGGGAAAATAAGCTCTGGGAAAATCGATACAAATAAAAAATTACATCAACCTTGCAAGATAAATTTAAGGATAAAAAGAGTCAATAGGATATTGGGACAGCTTTTAGAAAAAGATGAATCTGAAACAAAGAATAAAATTATTAATATTTTAAATAAATTAGAATTTAAAGTAGTAGAAGATAAAGGAGAATATATCAAAGTAATCCCTCCTTCTTTTAGAGGGGATGTGGAGAGGGAAATAGATATAATTGAAGAAATCGCACGTATTTATGGTTACGATAAGATAAAACCTACTCTCTTTAGCACTACCATTGCCCAGGAAGGGAAAAATTTCCGATTCAAGGTTATCGATCAGGCAAGAGAAATATTAATCGGTTGCGGTTTAAATGAAGTAATAACTTATAGTTTTATTTCTCATGAGATATTTGATAGCATAAGAATACCCGAAGGACATAAATTAAGAAGTGCGGTAAAAATTAAAAATCCTATGACCAGAGACCATTCTTTAATGCGGACCTCTTTAATTTCAAGTTTATTAGAAGTTATTAAATGGAATACTAATCGACAAGCAGGGTTAGTCAAAATATTTGAAGTTGGTAAAATATACTTACCTTACCCTGATAAACCAAATTCTTTGCCTCAAGAGAAATTAATAATAGCTGGAGCAATAAATAAAACTAGCCGGGGGGATATTTGGGAAAAATCACTTTCTTTAGATGTTTTTGATATTAAGGGTATACTCGAAACAATGTTTCAGGGCTTAAAAGTGGTAAATACGGGAATAGTCCCCGGTAATCATCCTGCTTTTCATCCTCTACGAAATGGTAAAATTGTTATAAGAGGAAAAGAAGTAGGTATTTTTGGCGAGATACATCCAGAGGTAATAAATAATTATCGTATTCCGGGGAAAGTAAATTTGTTTGAAATTGATTTTGAAAATTTATTAACAAATGTTCCTTCAGATATCAAATATTGTATTTTACCAAAATATCCTTCAGTTCAGAGGGATTTGGCCATGATAGTAAAAGAAGAAATGCTTTCTGCAGATATTATTAAAACGATAAAATCAATCGATGAAGAATTAATTAAAAAAGTAATTTTGTTTGATATATTTAAAGGAAAGCAAATTGCTGATGGTTGCAAAAGCTTAGCTTATTCTGTGGTTTTCCAAGCCAGAGACCGTACTCTAATTGACCAAGAAGTAGAAGATATATATAAAAAAATCAGAGAAAAACTAATGATAAAATTTAATGCTAAAATCAGAGAATAAGATAATATATAGTAGTATATAGCAAAGAAAATAAAAAAAGAAATGATCTAAAACTTAAAAACTTTAACACAGCATACCGTGTTGGTACGAATAATTAATCAAAAGGAAATATTTATGACTGCTATAAATTGGGTAGATATATCTATAATGGTAATAATATTATTCAATGTGATTATAGGGATACGCCAAGGCATTATCAGAGGAATCATTAATTTAATTGGAGTCATCATTGCTATTTTTCTGGCAATTTTTTGGTTTAAAGAGGTTGGAGAATATATCAGTTCACATAGCCAAATAAGCCTGGAAATAGCAAACATATTAGGTTTTGCTATAATATTTTTAGGAGTATGCCTCATTGCGAGAATTATTGCAATATTTTTAAAAAAAATATTTTCTTTATTGTTTGTTTCCTGGATCGATGGTTTAGGAGGAGCTTTTTTTGGTTTAACCAAGGGTTCCTTAATAGTGGGAATTTTATTAGTTATTATTACTTTTATTCCTCTACCAGTTTTTCTGAAAGATCAATTTGAAAACTCGTTTTTAGCTAATAGATTTGCAGTCATGACCATAATTGTATATGATTATTTAAAAGATTGGCTGCCTTTAAGCTTTCAGTTTAACACAGAAGAATTTCTTGAAAAATTCCATCTTAGTTTAATTGTTATAAAAGATACTGTGAAATATTTTGTTAGTATTTAAAAAGGTGAGATGTATCTTGGATGATCATACATTATCAGTTTTAGAATTTTCAAAAATTAAAAAGCAATTAAAAGAAAAAATATTCACTGCTAGCGGTGAATTAATCGTAGAAAAAATAGCTCCCAAGATTGATTTACAACCAATCTTTAATGCTCAAAGAGAAACTACCGAAATGAGAGAAATTATTTTCTATGAAGGAACCCCTCCCTTTTCTAGATTAGAAGATCTTACTAGTGAATTAAAAAAATCTGCAGTCAAGGGATTTATCCTTGATGCTTCAAAAATTATAAAAATATTAAAAGTTTTAATCACTTCTCGTTTAGTTAAAAACTTTCTGATGAAAACCAAAGATAAATATCCTTTGATTAAGGAGAAGGCAGAAAAAATAAGAACTTTTGCTGAATTAGAAAAAGAGATAATTCAGTGTATCGGTGAGGATGGGTTAGTTTTAGATCGAGCCAGCCCAGAGTTAAGGAAGATCAGAAGAGATTTGGTAAAAAAAGAACAAGCCTTGAAAAATCAGTTGGAAAACATCATTAGGTCATCCCGTTTTGCCACTATTATTCAAGAACCTTTGATAACTGTAAGACAAAATAGGTACGTTATTCCTATAAAACAAGAAAAAAAGGCAAAATTCCCGGGAATAATTCATGATAAATCTGATAGCGGTGCTACCTTATTCATTGAGCCCTTCGGAGTAGTAGAGTTAAACAATTTACTCCGTCAATTAATCAAGGATGAAGAAAAAGAAATATTAAAAATTCTACAAAAAATAACCACCCTTATTGGAGAAAAAGCGCAAGAGATTAACGATAGTATTTTAAGTCTGGGTGAAATTGATTTTATTCATGCCCGAGCAGTATTAGCCGATAAAATGAAAGCAGTAGAACCAATATTAAATCAAAATGGTTTTATCAACCTTATTCAAGCAAAACATCCCTTATTACAAGGTCCTGTAGTTCCTATTAATATAAATTTAGGAAAAGTTTTTAATATTTTAGAAATTACTGGTCCTAATACTGGAGGTAAAACGGTTACTTTGAAAACTGTGGGAATACTTGCTCTTATGACTCAATGTGGATTACATATTCCTGCTGCTCATGGAAGTGAAATTGCTATTTTTAAAAAAATATTTTGCGACATAGGAGATGAACAGAGTATAGACCAAAATTTAAGTACTTTTTCTTCTCACATGAAATATATCGTTCAAATTTTAAGAGAAGCTAATTCCGATTCTCTTGTTTTGCTTGATGAATTAGGTGCGGGAACAGATCCTACAGAGGGAGCAGCTTTAGGAATGGCAGTTTTAGATTTCTTACGTAAAAAAGAAACCAAGGTAATAGCAACCACTCATCATGATTCTTTAAAAACCTATGCATATTTAACTAAAGGAGTATGTAATGCCCGTGTTGAATTTGATGA
>CAYTVM010000076.1:5988-7356 GCA_964441685.1 uncultured Atribacterota bacterium
CTAAAACAAATGCAGGCAATCAGTCAAGAGATAAAAGATGAGATAAACAAGATAAAACCAGAAAGAGGATTAATTAAAGATCAAAATATTGAAAAAGGAGATTACGTATTCATTAAGAGCTTAAACAAGAACGGTACAATACTTTCTATTTCTACCAAAAATGAAAAATGTAAAATTCAGATTGATAATATAAAAATGTTGGTCTCAATTTTTGATATAGAAAAAACAGATAAACTCAACAAGGTAGCAGATAAATTTAACCATACTGGGAATGATTTTAGCAGAAGTTTAAATGGAGGGGATAGTTTTTCTTTATCTAAAATAAAAGCCTTTAAAAATGAGCTTTCTATTCGCCACCTAACTGCTGAAGAAGCACGTCCTATATTAGAAAAATATTTAGATGATGCTTATTTGTTAGGCGTTTCACCAGTGTATATAATCCATGGAAAAGGTAAAGGTATTTTAAGACAAGAAGTTGGAAAATTATTAAATGAAACTCCTTTTATTAAATCTTTCAAACTTGGAAATGCAAAAGAAGGAGGGATTGGCGTTACAATTGCCTATTTTAATAAATAAATTCAGAGAGCGTATAGAAAGAAGTACAAAGAGTAGAGCGAAAAATGTAAAATTATAACTTAAAACTTTTTCTAGCGTATAGCGTACAGCGTTTAGCGTATCGTAATTTAGAATGTATATTAGTTACCCAGTTACCCTCTTTATTGGTTTACTAGTTTACTAGTTGCTTTGAGATAATATCTTCTCCAATACCTATCTTTTATTTTCTTAACTAAATACTCGGTACTATATACTCGATACTTATTTTTTAACGAGATATGATTCACGAGATACGAGATACGTATTAGGCTGCTGATTGCTATCTAATGAACACACAAGTAATCATTCATCTTTTTTTTTGTATTTTTCTCTTAGCTTATTTATTAAAGATTGAAGAGTTTCCTCTTCTTTTTCTTCAGTTTCTGCGGGTTTTTCTTCATATTTTTTCTTCATTTCTTCAATTTCTTCATAATAGGGTTTCTTAATTTCCGTATATTCTTCAGTTTTTGGTGTTTCAATTCCTTCATAATAGGGTTTATGGATTTCCGGATATTCTTCTGTTTTTGGTATTTCAAAATATTTTTGATGAACTGTGCAATAGGATATAGGTTCTGAGCCTTTTATAAAAGTCACTGTTAATACTTCCGGACAAGAATCAGTAGGTAAAAGTCCGGATTCTTTACAAACAGATATTTTAGTGATTTTATCTGGCTGCAAAAAATCTTTTTTTTCATTATTTTCAAGGGCATTTTTCATAAATTTAGCCCAAATCGGGGCAGCAACCACTCCACCAGTCATTTTATTACCCAAAGG
>CAYTVM010000077.1:0-7290 GCA_964441685.1 uncultured Atribacterota bacterium
CAAGACGATATGCCACTCCCTTATAACCTCGAGTTTTACTTTCATAAAAATCAGCTATGGCTTCTGCAACATGAATATGAAAAGGTACTCCAAGGTCATCGGCCATATCAGCTACTTCAGACAGGGTTTTATTATTTAAAGTAAAAGAAGCATGAAGTCCAATCATCCCTTTTAAATAATTATCACCCACTTTTTGTACTTTTTTTATAAATCGTTGGTTTTCTCTAATCCCCTCTAAGGCTTTTTCGTGACCGTCCCGGTCAGAAATCTCGTAAGATAGATTAGCTCGAATGCCGGTCTGACGGACTGCTTTAGTAATGATATCTAAACTACCATCGATAAGATTGCTGCTGGCGTGATGGTCAAAAATAGTTGTTGTTCCCTTTTTAATACAATCTAAAAGAGCATAAATAGCACTACAATATATATCTTCTTCGTTTAACACTTTATCTAATCTCCACCATAGTTTTTCTAAAATTTCCACAAAATTTTTAGGCGGTTGGTCAGTTTTAAGGTCCATACCTCGGGCAAAAGTACTATAAAGATGCATATGGGTATTAATCATGCCTGGCATTATTATCTTACCCTTAACATCTTTAAATGCAGCTTCAGGATATTTTGAAATTAATTTTTCTGTCTCTCCGATAGCAACAACATTATCTTCCTCGATGACTACTCCGCCGTTCGAGATAACCCTTAAATCTTCATCAAAGGTTACCACCGTTCCATTTCCAAATAGAAACATCCTTTCTTCACCTCTTTTTTAGATCCATTTTATCTTGAAAAGTTATTTTTTATTCTGTCTTCGGGCAGAAACAATTTATTTTTCCACAACTGATTCCAACCTTTCCTTCTTAACTATACGCTAAAGAACCTGTGCTATTAAGGCATACTGTAATACTATCTTTTTTTCTAAACTATACATTATCATGATATTATGTAACATTAATGGTGTCAAATTTTTGGGAACTGGCTTTTAAATACATGTGTAATTTAATGGAGTATCATAAAAGAGAAAAACCTAGGAACTATTGTAGTAATTATATTTTTTTGACCAAACTTGACAAGCATGCTATAATACAAAAAATAAAATAATCATCAAAAGCAAAGCGTGGGAGAAGTAGCAGATTCCCCAATTCTACAGAGAGTCGCCTAGGCTGAGAAGCGACATTAAGAATAAAAAAATCTGCCAAATGGACCCACAAGCTTCAAACTGAAAAGACTTAAATGGTCCAAGTAAGTATTGGCGGTCTTTTCCACCGTAAAAAGGAAAAGTGTATCGGTATATACCCATGTACCCGTACGCTGCAAAGTAGGATTTTAACACTGAAATCCTATGAGAGTGGCACCACGGAACCAACCTTTCGTCTCTTGGAGATGAAAGGTTTTTTGTTTTTTTGGGTATCCTGTGATATATCCGTATACTTATTGAGTGGCCTCCAAGCATAAAGAGTAAAATATATGCATTGGATGCAACCAGGGTGGCACCACGGAAAAAAAGCTCTCCGTCCCTAATTTTTTAATAAAAGGGACGGAGAGCTTTTTTTATCAATTTAAAGACTGTAATTATCTTTGTAATTTTCTCATACAATATAAGTTTTTAGGATTCCGAAAAGCACGATAAAAAAAATTGTTTTTCTTATTGGATAAAAATAACTTTCTTAAGGAGGTGAATGGATAAATAAAAAATAAGTATGTAAAAAATAAACCTAAAAATAGGAGGTTAAAAAAATGGATTTGTTTAAGAAAGTTTGTTTATTAATTTTGTTGTTTATTTTTCTTTTTGGTGTTCAAAATGTATGGGCAGGAGACACAACCCGTTTATCCATCTCAACCGGTGCAATGGGCGGCGGATTCTATCCAATAGGTGGTGGAATAGCTGCTTATATTTCAAAAAATGTAGAAGATGTTGAGATCACAGCAGCAACTTCCGGGGGCGTTGATGAAAATATAAATCGCTTGGATAGTGGGGAAGCAGATATTGGTCTGGTAAGCACCGGGGATTCCTATAAAGCCTTTAAAGGAATGCCGCCATATGACCATGAGTTTAACAAAATGCGCGGGATGGGAATTTTATTTGCTAACTGGGGACAACCCTATTCCCTTAAGAAAAGTGGTATCAATACTTATTTGGATTTGAAAAACAAAAATGTTTGCGTAGGTTCACCTGGTGGTTCGATGCATCGATTATTCTATGATTGGGTGAAGATTCATGGTCTGGACCCGGAAAAAGATTTTAAGAAAACAGTCTTTCTGCCAGGAAGTGCTGCCATGGAAGCATTGAAAATGGGACAGATAGATGCAGTGATGGAAATTGCAGCTATTCCAACATCATCTATTACAGAGCTTTCTTTAATGGATAATATTCAAATCATCCAGTTTGCGCCGGGATATCGTGAAAAATTAATCGAAGCAAGCCCGGAATATCTACCAATGACTATTCCGGCAGGAACTTACAAAGGAATAGATGAAGATGTTGAAACTGTAGGTATGGGAGCAATGTGGGCTTGCAGTATGGATCTTCCTGATGAACTTGTATACAATATGGTAAAAGCTATATACAGTGTAGAAGGTTTGGAATATTTGACAACAGTTCACCCGGCCGCCAAAGGCATTACACTTGAAAATGCTGCCAAATGGACACCTATCCCTCTCCATCCGGGAGCAGAAAAATTTTTTAAAGAAGTAGGTTTAATAGATTAAATTATTTACTTAATGTGGGAAGCCCGAATATTTTGATTACTCAAAGGCTTCCCACATTTATTATAATATTAATATTACAATAAAATACAATGAAATATAATGATTTAATTTGTATCAATATTTTTTAAGAGGATAATCATGGCAGATAAAAATAGTTTAAATGAATACAAAGCCAATAGAAAAAATTCTGATGGTACACGGGACAGTTTTAAAGTAATAGAGAGAAAATTTCAAGGAATTGGAAAACAATTTATTAATGCAGCTTTGGCTTTTATTTCAATTTTGGTCATATATTGGACTGTTAATCCAACATTTGATATTGTCATTAAAAGATCTTTGTATTTAATGATGATTTTTATCATGTGTGCAATTATGTTTCCTTTCAACAAAAAATCCTCTCTGGGAAAAATATCTATTATTGATTTTATTATCATCATTCTTTCCATTTGCGGCTCCCTTTATATCATGTATAATCCGTATGTGAGATTTATGAGACTGAGTTTATTAACTCCTTTTGATATTTTTTTTGGTATTGTCATGATTATTATTGGTTTGGATATTGGCAGAAGAGTGATTGGCTGGACTTTAACGATTACTGCCTCAGTCATTATCCTTTATACCCTTTTTGGAAATATAATACCCGGACAGTTTGGACATTCCGGGTTCTACATAAAAACAATTATCAGTCAGATTTATTGTGGATTAGAAGGTTATTATGGTATAGCGACAAGAGTCATGATTATCTATGTTATTCCATTTATTTTACTTGGAGCTTTTCTGGAAAAAACCGGAGCCGGTGAATTTTTCATTCAATTATCATTTTCTTTAACCCGAAATACTGTCGGAGGGCCTGCAAAAGCTGCTGTTTTAGGAAGTGCTTTATTGGGTTCTATTTCCGGAAGTGCTATTGCTAATGTTTCGTCCACCGGTGTTTTTACTATACCCATGATGAAGAGAATTGGATACAGGCCTCATGTGGCTGGTGCTATTGAGGCAGCTGCTTCTACAGGTGGACAAATTATGCCTCCCGTTATGGGAGCTGTCGCCTTCTTAATGGTAGAATTTACCCAAATTCCTTATTTAACCATTATCTCTGTGGCAGCAATACCAATCATTTTATATTATCTTACTCTCTTTGCTTTTATTCATTTCGAAGCGAAAAAATTTAAAATTAGCGTTGATAACACTATATCTATAGAACCTGCTTTAGATATTCTTAAAACGGGTTGGCAGTTTTTTTTCTCAATTATCATTATTGTCATTATAATGGGACTTGGCTTTGCCCCTAATGTTGCTGCTTTAGGTGGAATCCTTATATTAATTGTCGTTCAAATGATAAAATGCCGCAGGATTGATTTTAAACTTATTTATCAAGCATTAATTTTGGGGGGGAGATATTCTCTTAACATTGGCAGCATTATTGCCTGTATCGGAATTATACTGTCCCTTGTGGGATTAACCGGTCTTGGGCTTAAGTTATCCTGGTTTCTTTCCGAACTTACTCATGAGTCAGCATTTCTAGCTATTTTAATCGTTGGTGTAATTTCTACAATTCTGGGCATGGGTCTACCCAGTAGTGCTGCTTATATCATTGTTGCCATTACTGCTGGACCAACGCTTATTAAAATGGGGTTTCCTCTCCTTATTGCTCATATGATTATGATCTGGTATAGTATCAATTCGGAGATTACTCCCCCGGTGGGACTTGCCTCTATTGTAGCTGCGGGTATAGCTGGCGCAGACCCAATGAAAACTATGTTAACAGCATTTAAATTTTCCAAAGGCCTCTACATCCTTCCATTTATGTTTTATTTTAGGCCGGCAATATTACTTCAAGGCTCTTTGCTTATAATCATTGAAACAATTATTACTATTCTTTTTGGACTGATTGCATTTGCATCATTCTGGGAAAATTTCCTTTTTAAGAAATTAAAATTATTCGAACGGCTCTTTTTACTAATGGCAGCACTTTTTCTTTTTTTCCCCAATCTCTTAGGAAATGGTATCGGACTCATTTTATTTATTAGTGTCGTTTTCAGTCAAAAAGTAGATCTTTCAATGATGCCGAATCAATGAAATTATTATAGAATGAATACAGGTAAAAAATAACCGTTTGTAATTAATTATATATTAACTGCATTTATTGAGAAAGTAGGAGAAAATTCTCATGAAAAAGAAACATACCATATGCCACTTATGCTCTGCTTGTTGCCCTGTAGTGGTTTATTTAAAAAACAATAAAATTATACTGATAGAAAGAAAAATAAAAACCAGGATTAAAGAAGAATATTTTTGCCCAAAGATAAAGGCAGCCTCTCAAATTATTTACTCCTCTAACCGCTTAAAAACCCCGATGATAAAGGAAAAAAAGAATGGAAAAATCTTTTGGCGGGAAGTATCCTGGAAAACGGCATTGAATAGAATTACAAAGAAGTTAAATCTTCTAAAAAAAGAATATGGTGCCGAATCTATATGCTGGTTAAGGGGACAAGCCTCCGATTGGGGTGCTGTCTGGCACTATGCCAACAGATTAATGAATGTCTTCGGCTCCCCTAATATTATTGGAAATGGTTCTGTTTGTCATGCAGCACGAGATGCAAACCATACTTTCACTTATGGGGCAATGACCAATCCTGATTATAAAAATTCCAAGTGTATCATTATCTGGGGAAGAAACGACAAGGATAGCAAACCCTCGCTATATGAAGAAATTGTCTATGCAAAAGAAAAAGGAGCTAAAATAATTGTTATAGACCCCATACAGACTAAATTAGCTTTAATGGCTGATATTTGGTTACAGGTAAAACCAGGTTATGATGGTATACTTGCGATGTCTATGCTTCATATCATCATTTCAGAAAAACTTTATGACCAGAATTTTGTAAGGGATTGGACCATTGGATTTGATAAGTTGAAAGATACTACAAGTCACTATATTCCCGAAAAAATAGCAAAAACAATGTGGTTGTGCCCGGAAAAAATAAGAGAATCCGCCCGCTTATATGCAAAAACAAAACCTGCATGCATTGGAGATGGCAATGGAATTGATATGCATCTAAATGTTTCTCAAACATCAAGAGCTATTTCAATTTTGAGAGCATTGACCGGAAACCTTGATAAAAAAGGAGGAGACCTTATCCCTCAACCCGTACCCTTTAAAGATATTCAACTCAAAGAATATTCCCCCAAAAATGTAAAACCGATCACCTCAGAATACCCATTATTTAATCAATATGACAAGAATCTTGGAATTCATACAATGGGAGTGGTTACAGATTCAATACTACACGAAAAACCTTATCCTCTAAAAGGGTTAATAATTCAGGGTGCAAATCCGGCAGTAACAATGGCAAATTCCAAAAGATTTCTTGAAGCTCTGGCTAAACTTGAATTGATTGTGGTCATTGATTTATTTATGACACAAACGGCAAAACTTGCCGATATTGTCTTACCTACGACCACTTCTTTTGGACAAACAAGATTAAATTTAGGGTCAATGTATAGCAATCGAGTTGTACTCCAAAACAAGACAATAAAATGGTTTGAAAATTGCTGGCCGGATTGGAAAATTATATTTGAACTGGCCAAAAAATTAGGTTACGAAAAAGAATTTCCCTGGAATAGTGTTGAAGAAGCAATTGACGAACAATTGAGTCCTACTGCAATTACTACTGAGATGCTGCGTCAGAATCCGGATGGTATTCTTTTTCAAAAAACACGCTATAAAAAATATATAAAACAAGGATTTAACACACCAACCGGTAAAGTAGAGTTATATTCTGCAAAACTAAAAAAATACGGATATTCACCTGTTCCTGATTTTCAAGAAGTATGGAAAAATCAACCAAGTTTTTATCAAGAGAAAACCCATTTCCCCTTGATAGGAATCAGTGGGAGAAGGTCCAATAATTATGTTCATTCTCAATTTAGAAATATTCCTTTCTTATTGAAACGCGAACCTGAACCCTTTGTCGATATTCATCCTAAAGATGCAAAAAACAAAAATATTTCTGACGGTGATAAGGTAACAATTGAATCACCCAATGGTAAGATAATCATGAAAGCCAGGATTTCAAACATTGTTCATTCAGGATCAGTCCGTATTGCATGGGGATGGGGAGAATACAATTCAGATTATAATCTCAACAAACTAACGGATGATGAAAAAAAAGATTCGATTACCAGTACGACTTCAAATAGAACTTTTATGTGTAATGTGGTTAAAGCAAATTAAAAAAGGCGGAAAGGTTTGTGATACCTAACTAAATTTTATTAAAGCAGATTTTATTGTTTTTTAATGATATTGAATTTGGGAACATTTTATGTATAATTCTTTAACATCTAATCGTATCATGTTATCCTTTAATCATTTTTTGGGAAATCTTATTGGCGTTTTCTGTCACTTTATCTTCATCGATAGTAACCAATCTTCCATCGCGAACGACAATCTTACCATTCACTATAGTCATATCCACAATTTGAGAATCTCCAGAAGTGACCAGAGCAGAAACAGAATCAGACAAACCACCGGCAAATCCTAATCTTTTTGTATTGATTAGAAACATATCTGCCGCTTTCCCTTCTTCA
>CAYTVM010000078.1:0-7278 GCA_964441685.1 uncultured Atribacterota bacterium
AATTATTCCGACTATAGATATTAAAGAAGGAAACTGTGTTCGACTCAGAGAAGGCCAATTTTCTGATACGGAGATATTTTCTGATGATCCCGTAAAGGTAGCAGTAAAGTGGGCCGATAAAGGGGCGGAAATGCTTCATATAGTAGATTTGGACGGTGCCCGTTATGGTAAATTAACCAATATTTCTTTGGTAGAACAGATTATCAAGAAAATTGGTATTCCGGTCCAGGTAGGCGGAGGGATCAGAAGCTATCAAGAAGTAAAAAACTTGTTAGACCTTGGGGCAAGTCGGGTAATTTTAGGTACAATTCTTTGGAAGAATAAAGCCTTGGCCAGGAAATTATTTGAGGATTTTTCAGAAAAGATAATAGCCGGTATTGATGCCCGAGGTGGTTATGTGGCCATAGAAGGGTGGCAGAATATTACTCCTGTCAATGTCCTGGATTTTGCAGGGAAAATGGAGAAATTAGGGGCCAAGCGAATTATTTACACTGACATTAAAAGAGATGGAACCCTTAAGGGACCTAAGATATCGAATATAGAAAAGATGGTAAAAAAAATTAATATTCCTCTTATTTGCTCTGGAGGAATTGCTTCCCTGGGTGATATTGAAAAATTAATGGGATTTGAAACCAAGGGATTAGAAGGCCTTATTTTAGGCAAGGCTTTATATAAAGGAACACTTTTATTAGAAGATGCACTTAAATTAGCTCAAAGTAAAATAATCGATAAGAGAGGGATTGAAAGTGCTTACTAAGAGAATTATACCCTGCCTGGATATAAAGGAAGGTCGAGTGGTAAAGGGAATTAAGTTTGTTAATTTAATAGATGCGGGGGATCCCATTGAATTAGCTTCATTTTATGAAAAAGAAGAGGCAGATGAACTGGTTTTTTTGGATATTACTGCTTCCTGGGAAAAGAGAAATATCATCATTGAACTAGTAGAAAAGACGGCGGAGAAAGTCTTTATCCCTTTTACGGTCGGGGGAGGGATAAGAAATCTTGAAGATATATATCATTTATTAAGAGCAGGAGCAGATAAAGTATCTATTAATACAGCGGCTGTTTTAAATCCCTTCCTGATTCAGGAGGCTTCTTTAAAATTTGGCAGTTCTACTATTGTCGTGGCTATTGATGCCGTGAAGATAGATTCTGATTGGGAAGTTGTGATTAATGGAGGAAGAACCAGGACCGGCTTAAGAATATTAGATTGGGCTAAAAAGGTGGAAAGGTTAGGAGCAGGAGAGATACTGCTTACCAGTATGGATAAAGATGGAACCAAAGAGGGATATAATATAAAATTAACCAAAATAGTTTCAGAAAATGTTAATATACCTGTTATTGCTTCCGGTGGTGCAGGGGAACCAGAACATTTATATGAAGTATTCGTTGAGGGGATGGCGGATGCCGCTTTAGCTGCTTCCATATTTCATAAAAAAGAATATTCTATACCAAGAGTTAAAAAGTTTTTAGAAAAAAGGGGAGTAGAAATAAGACAGGCGAAGGAGAAAGTAAAAAGTGAAAAAAATAATAAATAGAAGTGAAATTTTAAGTCAAATAAAATATAATAAAGAAGGGTTAATCCCGGTAATTATTCAGGACGAGAAAACCAATCAAGTTTTGATGTTGGCTTATATGAATGGGGAATCTTTGGAAAAAACTTTAGAAAAAGGGAGAACCTGTTTTTACAGCAGAAGCAGAAGAGAATTATGGTTTAAAGGGAGTACTTCCGGAAATACCCAGTTGGTAAAAAAAATTATTTTGGATTGTGATAATGATACCTTGTTAGTTTTTGTAGAGCAGAAAGGGGTCGCCTGCCATACCGGACACTATTCTTGTTTTTATAAAGAGATTAAAGGTGATAATATAGAAGAAATTAAAATTGTATCTCCTGTCTGTTTACAAAAAGAACAGACAGAGAAGATAAAATCATCTCAAGGGGAAAGTGGAGGTGGACCATTGGAAATAGACAGTGAAATTATTGATGAGATATATAAAGTAATTAAAGATAGAAAACTAAATTATAAAAATGATTCTTATGTTTGTAAGTTGCTGGCTAATTCTGAGGATTTGTTGCCTAAAAAGATAGGGGAAGAAGCAGCAGAAGTAATTATTGCCCTTAAAGATAAAGATAAGAATGCAATAATACATGAAGTAGCTGATTTATGGTTTCATGCTTTAGTGGCTTTAGGTAGTTGCAATATTTCTCCTCAGGATGTATTTAAAGAACTAATAAAAAGAAGAAAATGAGGTGATAAAAATGGAAGATTATCCTCGTTGGAGAGACGGATTAACCGACCAATTATTTAAGGCAATATTACTTTTAAAAAACGAAAAGGAATGTTATAGTTTTTTTGAAGATATAGCTACCATCAATGAAATTAAGGAATTTAGCCAAAGGCTTGAGGTATCCCGAATGTTAAGCGATGGCTCTACTTACGAAGAGATTGCCCATAAAACAGGAGCAAGTTCTGCCACTATTAGCCGGGTAAAAAGGTGTTTAAACTATGGCGCAGATGGTTATAAATTAATTCTGGGAAGATTATTTGAGGAAGAGAAATAATTTTTATTAAAAGTCCTTGACAAGAGAAATTTTATGTGCTAAATTATGTGTACATAAATAAAAAACGAATACACCAAAGAAAAATTAGCTAAAAATTGAATAGGATTTTATAAAATTATATACTGGAATAGTAAGCAAAATTTATTCTTAAAGAAGCTGAAATCCCTCCAGCAATAGTTTAAGTGAAAATAATCGGATCATTGTTTTAAGTAACTTAAAACGTAATGGATGGCGTTAACATCCTATAAATGAAGAGTAGAAAGTTTTTACATTATTAGTAAAGAGAACTTTTTGCAAAATTGAGGTGGCACCACGGAAATTATTTTTCGTCCTCAGGAGTAATTACTAAGTTGTTGAGTGATTACTGCTGGGGTTTTTTATTATATACCATTTAAAATACAAAGGAGGATTAAAAGAATGTATAAAAAATTATTTATTCCCGGACCGGTAAATATAACCGAAGATACCTTGCAAAAGATGGCTACTCCTATGATTAGTCATCGAAGCAAAGAGGCTTCCGTTCTGCAGAGAGGTATAAGTGATAAATTAAGAAAGCTGATGTATACCCAAAATGAGATTTTACTATCCACTTCTTCCGGTAGTGGTCTGATGGAGGGGGCTATCCGTTCTTGTACATTAAAGAGGGCGGCAGTATTTTCCTGTGGTAATTTTGGTAACCGCTGGTTTGCTATGGCGGAAGATAACAATGTGCCTGCCGATAAATTTGAAGTTGAATGGGGATTACCTAACACTGCGGAATCGATAGACCAGGTTTTATGCACCGGTGAATATGATCTTATTACCGTTACCCACAATGAGACCTCTAGCGGAGTAATGAATCCGGTTGAAGAGATTGTCGGGGTGATGAAAAAGTATCCTGAAGTAGTGTTTTGTGTTGATACGGTAAGTTCTTTAGGTGGAACCAAGATAGAAGTGGATAAATTGGGCATCGATGTGTGTATTGCTTCCAGTCAAAAATGTTTAGGTTTACCTCCCGGTCTTTCTCTTTGTTCTATCTCAGAAAAAGCCTTGGAGGCAGCCAGGAAAGTTAAGTTTAGAGGGACTTACTTTGATCTCTTACAGATTTATGAATATATTCAAAAGAAAGATTATCAATATCCCTCTACTCCTTCTCTGTCTCATATGTTTGCCCTTGATTATCAATTAGACAAGATATTTAATGAAGGTTTGGAAAATCGTTTTGCTCGCCATACAGAAATGGCTAATGAAGTAAGGACCTGGGCAAAAGATAAATTTGCTCTCTTCGCGCAGGAAGAATTTGCCTCTAACACGGTGACCTGTGTAAAGAATACCCGGGAGATTAATGTAAGTGACTTAAACAAGGCTTTAGGAGAAAGAGGTTTTATGATTTCTAACGGATATGGAAAACTGAAAGATAAAACCTTTAGAATAGCTCATATGGCCGAAGCGACTCTTGCTGAAATTAGAGAACTTCTTTCTCTCATTGATGAGATTTTAGGATTATAGGTGGCGATAAAGATGTTAAAAATATTAATAACTGATGGAATGGATAAAAAAGCTGTTCAGACCTTAAAAAATATGGGGCATAAAGTAACAGAGCAATTTTTTGAACCTCAAGAATTAAAAGAACGGGTGAAAGACTTTGATGTAGTTATTGTGCGCTCGGCAACGAAAGTTAGAAAAGATATCATAGATTCTGCCTTACAAACCGGAAATTTAAAGCTGATTATTCGAGGTGGAGTAGGTGTAGATAATATAGATGTAACTTATGCTGAATCGAAAGGGATGAAAGTAAGAAATACTCCCAAAGCAAGCAGTTCGGCTGTGGCGGAATTGGCTTTGGGCCACATGTTCTCTCTGGCTCGATTTGTCGGAATTTCTAATGTTAGTATAAGAGAGGGTAAATGGAATAAAAAAAAATATACCGGGATAGAGCTTTCCGGTAAAACCTTAGGGCTTATAGGATTTGGTAGAATCGGTAAAGAATTAGCTAAAAAAGCTAAGGCATTAGAGATGAAGATTATCTATCATGATATTTTAGGACCAGCCAAAGACTGTCCTGAATATTCTTTTGTTTCTTTGGATGAACTTTTGACTAATTCTGATTTTATTTCTTTACATGTACCGGGGAATAAAGATGAGTCTCCTATGATTGGTAAACCAGAATTTACTAAAATGAAAGATGGAGTATTTTTAATTAATTGTGCCCGGGGTAGTGTGATAGATGAAGCAGCTTTGCTGGAGGCATTAAATTCCGGAAAACTTTCTGGGGCGGGAATAGATGTCTTTTCCGAAGAACCTTCTCAGAATTTAAAGTTGATGAACCATGAGAGAGTTTCAGTAACTCCTCATATTGGTGCATCTACCAAAGAAGCCCAAAAGAGGATTGGGGAGGAGATTGTTTCTATTATTAAAGAAAATTTTTAGATAAAAAAGGAGAATTCAAGAATGCCGGTGATTAAACCATTTAAAGCTTTTAGGCCTCAACCGGAGTTGGTGAGCAAAGTAGCGTCACTACCTTATGATGTTCTAAATGTCGAGGAAGCCCGTCAATCAGCAAAAGATAATCCTTTTTCCTTTCTTCACGTAAATAAGGCAGAGATAGATTTAGATTTTTCTGTAGACCATTATGACCAAAGAGTGTACGGAAAAGCCAGGGAAAATCTCGATAAATTGATCGAGAATAAAGTATATTTACAGGACAAGCAGGAGAAGATCTATATTTATAGACAGGTAATGAAAGGAAAAACTCAAACCGGATTAGTGGTCTGTGTTTCCATAGATGATTATCTTATAGGAAGGATTAAGAAACACGAAAATACCCGAAAAGATAAAGAAAAGGACCGCATGAATCATATTGGTTTTACTGATGCCAATACCGGTCCGGTTTTTATTACTTATAAAGCAAAAGATGAAATAAAGCAAATGATAAATAGATGGACTAAAGAAGAAAATCCCGTATACGATTTTATCTCAGAGGATGGAATTGTTCACACTTGTTGGGTGATTGATGATGAATCAACCATTCAGCAGTTAATAAAATCCTTTGCCGAGATTGATTATCTTTACATTGCAGATGGCCACCATCGGGCAGTAGCAGCAACTAAAGTAGGGCTGAAAAGAAGAGAACAGTATAAAAATTATACCGGGGAAGAAGAGTTTAATTACTTTCTGTCCGTCCTTTTCCCACATGACGAACTTTACATCATGGACTATAATCGCTTAATAGCGGATTTAGCGGGACAATCTGAGGAAGAATTTATTCAGAAAATATCTAAAAAATTTAGCATAGTAGAATATGGCGGAAAAGGCCCCTACCGACCGGAAGCAAAACATGCCTTTGGCATGTATTTAAGTAACTGCTGGTATAAACTAACGGCTAAACCAGGAACTTTTAATGAAGAGGATGCAGTAGACAGCCTTGATGTATCGATATTGCAAAATAATCTGCTTACCTCTATTTTGGGGATAGAAGACCTCCGAACAGACCAGAGAATAGAATTTGTAGGAGGAATCAGGGGTTTGATGGAATTAGAGAAAAGAGTAAAAGCGGGGATGAAAGTAGCCTTTTCTCTGTACCCCACTTCTATAGAAGAATTAATGAAAGTAGCCGATGCAGAAAAACTAATGCCTCCTAAATCTACCTGGTTTGAACCAAAACTGCGAAGCGGAATCTTTATCCATAAACTGTAGACGGTATATAGTTTATAGTATATAATATAGGTAAAGAAAATAGCGGATAGTGTTTAGCGTAGAGCGTATAGTAAAGAAAAAGAAAAAAGCAAAGACCTATTGTATATGCCCCTAAAAAAATAAGAGACGGACTTGAAAGCAGATATGAATATTAAAGAAGAAATAAAAGAACAATTAAATAAAAGAACGCTGTTGCTCGATGGAGCAATGGGCACCATGCTCCAAGTATATGGTCTTCAATCAGGGGAGTGTTCTGAAGAATGGAATATATCTCATCCTGAAGTAGTGCAAAAAATTCATCAAGAATATATAAGAGCCGGAGCGGATGTAATACTGACCAATACTTTTGGCGCTAATAGAATTAAATTAAGAAGTTTTGGCAAAGAAACTAATATTCAAAAAATAAATGAAATGGCAGTAAATATAGCTAAAGGTACAATAGATAAAGAAAGAAGTATGGAAAAAAGAATATTTATTGCCGGTTCTGTAGGGCCTACAGGCAAGATACTGGAACCATATGGAGATTTAAAAGTCAGTGAGGTCTATAAAAACTATAAAGAACAGACAGTCATTTTAGAAAAAGCAGGCGTGGATTTAATCATTTTGGAAACTTTTTTTGATCTTGAAGAAATAAAAACTGCTCTTAAGGCAGTAAAAGAAAACTCTGATTTAATGGTGATTGCCTCAATGACTTTTGATAAAAACTTAAAAACTATTTATGGCGTTGACCCGGAAAGAGCAGTGATAGTTCTTGAAAGTGAAGGAGCAAATGGGGTAGGGGCTAATTGTGGAACTGGTCCGGAAGTTTTATATAAAGTCTTGGAAATAATGAAGAAGGTAAGCAAAACTTATTTAGTGGTTGAGCCTAATGCTGGGATGCCAGAACTGGTTAAAGATAAAGTACTATATCCTGCATCTCCAAAAATAATGGCTGATTATACTGAAAAATTTATTAAATTAGGAGTAAATTTAATTGGCGGCTGTTGTGGTACCACACCCTTACATATTAAGGCAATGTCAGATAAAATTAAAGATTAGTT
>CAYTVM010000079.1:0-7276 GCA_964441685.1 uncultured Atribacterota bacterium
ATGTAATTTTGATTTTAATATTAAAGATGGAAAAGTAGTAAAAGTGACCTCTAATCCCGAGAGCATAGTAAACGGAATTAATCTCTGCGTTAAAGGGCGTTTCGGGTATGATTATATTCATCGAGATGATCGTTTAACTACTCCTTTAATTAAGAAAAATGGTAAATTTGAAAAAGCCAGCTGGGAGGAGGCCTTGCAGTTGGTTAGTGACAAATTTAGCCAAATTAAAAAGGAGAACGGAAGTGATAGCCTAGCAGTTCTTTCTTCTGCCAAGTGCACCAATGAAGAAAATTATCTTCTAATGAAATTTGGGCGAGCCGTTTTGGGAACAAATAATGTTGACCATTGTGCCCGTTTATGCCATTCAGCGACTGTAGCTGGTTTGGCTCAAGCCTTTGGCAGTGGTGCAATGACTAATTCTATAAAAGAGATTGCTGATGCTTCGACTATTTATTTAACTGGTTCGAATACAACCGAGAATCATCCTATTATTGCTTTAGAAATTAAAAAAGCTGTCACAAAAAAAGGCGCAAAATTAATTGTTGCTGATCCTCGGGAAATTGAACTGGCTAAATATGCCACTTTATGGTTAAGACAGCGCCCCGGTACGGATGTGGCTCTTTTTAACGGACTAATGAATGTTATCATTACTGAAGGATTAGAAGATAAGGAATTTATTACCCAGAGAACTGAAGGCTATGAAGAAATGAAAAAAACCGTACTTAAATATACCCCGGAGATAGTAGAAAAAATAACAGGAGTTCCTGCAGAAGATATTCGGAAAGCGGCCAGGATTTATGCTACTGCTCCCACTGTATCTCTAATTTACTCGATGGGAATCACTCAACATACCACTGGTACAGATAACGTTTTATCTACTGCTAATATTTCAATGATTACCGGAAATGTGGGCAAAGAGAGTACTGGAGTTAATCCTTTACGGGGACAGAGTAATGTACAGGGAGCTTGTGATTTGGGAGCATTACCTAATGTTTATTCGGGTTACCAAGCAGTTGTTAACCCTCAAATACAGGAGAAATTTTCTAAAGCCTGGGGGGCGGAATTATCCAATAAAGTAGGATTAACCGTAGTGGAGATATTAAATGCTGCTTATGACGGAAAGATTAAAGGTATATTTATAATGGCAGAAAATCCGGCTATGTCTGATCCGGATCTCAACCATGCCCGTGAAGCGTTAAAGAGAGTGGAATTTTTAGTAGTATCCGATATCTTTATGACTGAAACTACCGAGTTTGCCGATGTTATTTTACCAGGAGTTACCATAGCTGAAAAAGACGGGACTATAACCAATACCGAAAGGAGGGTTCAGAGGATTAGAAAGGCCGTTGAACCGGTAGGCGAATCTAAACCAGAATGGCAGATTATCAGCGAGTTAGCTCAAAAGATGGGATATAAAATGAACTATAGTGGCCCAGCAGAAATAATGGAAGAGATTGCCTCTCTTACCCCTATTTATGGCGGAATGTTTTATAATCGATTGGATAATGGCGGATTGCAGTGGCCTTGTCTTGATGCTAATCACCCCGGAACAAGATATTTGCATAAAGATAAATTTAGTAGAGGTAAAGGAAAATTCTCTGCTGTAGAGTTTAAAGAGGCTGCAGAACTGCCGGATGAAGAATATCCATTGCTCCTTACCACTGGCCGAGTATTGTATCATTTCCATACAGGAACTATAACGAGAAGATCTAAAGGATTAAACGAAATTTATCCGGAAGCATTGGTGGAAATTAGTCCACAGGATGCAGAAGAACTAAAGGTTAAAGATGGAGAATTTGTAGAAGTAACCTCTCGCCGTGGAAAGATTAAAGCTAAAGCACAAGTTACTGAAAAATCTGGAAAGGGAGTTGTTTTCATGAGCTTTCATTTTCATGAAGCTGCTGCCAATTTATTGACTAATGCCGCTCTTGATCCGGTATCTAAAATTCCAGAGTATAAAGTATGTGCCATTAAAATAAAAAAAGTATCCTAAATAAATACCAAAAAGGAGAAAGTGAAAATGAATAAAGAAGAAGAAAAAATCCAGATTGTAAAGGACATTGCTCCTGCCTGCAATCCACCGGCTGCTGTGGCTAATACTTTTTGTGGTATAGGCAAAGCAAAAACAAGTTTGTCCTGGGTTCAAATGATGATTTTGGGAATTTTAGCAGGAGCCTTTATTGGTTTTGGTTCCGAGCTGGCTACAATGGTTAGTTTTGATGCTGCTAAATATGTAGGGGAAGGAATTACTAAGTTCCTATTTGGAAGTGTTTTTGCAGTAGGACTTATTTTGGTGGTTATTGCCGGAGCTGAATTATTTACCGGAAATAATTTAATTGTAATAGGTACATTGAATGGCAGTGTAACCGTAGGAAAACTGTTGAACAGTTGGTTTTGGGTTTATGTAGCCAATTTTATAGGTTCCTTATTATTGGTTTGGCTCATGTACGCCACAGGACTATGGAAAACAGGTAATTTTGCGGTAGGAGCTAAAGCACTAGCCATTGCCAACGGAAAAGTTAATCTTGGCTGGGGAGCTGCTTTTTCCCGTGCTATTTTGTGTAACTGGTTGGTGTGTTTAGCGGTATGGTTGGCTGTAGCTGCTAAGGATGTTGCAGGTAAAATATTGGGAATATATTTTCCTATTATGGCTTTTGTTGCCAGCGGATTTGAGCATAGTGTGGCAAATATGTATTTTGTTCCTATGGGAATAGCACTAAAAGCCAATGCTTCAGTAGTAGCCGCTGCTGGTCTTGCTGATAAATTAGCCAATCTTACCTGGGGAAGCTTTATTGCAAATAATTTAATCCCGGTTACCTTGGGAAATATTGTGGGTGGTGCTTTCTTTGTTTCTATCTTATACTGGGTAGTTTATTTAAAAGGTAAGAAATAACACACTTTATTTATAAAATAAAAAGAGGGTCACATCTTTTCTATGAGATCTGACTCTCTTTTTATTTTTTGCCTAAAAACAATCATCATTCTTTTTATCTATTTTTGCTATCTACTATTATATATAATAATATATAACAAGTTAGCTAAATGGGTATCTAGCAAATCGTATCCTGTATAGGAAATAGAAGTAAGGAATCAATAACCACAATCAGGGATTTAGAATTTTTTTAATTTATAAGAGTATATTTTGATTGTATGTTCTCTGACATGCTGATTTTCAAAGCGATAGGTAATGTAAGCGATGCTGTATTTTTTAAAAACAAAGTGGTATGATATAATACTATGAAAATTAATGAAGATATAAAAAATCTTTCTTTAACTGCGATTATATTAGCAGGAGGAAAAAGTAGCAGAATAGGCTTAAATAAAAGTAAAGATCAGATGAAATTAGCGGGAAGACCACTAATAGATTGGGTTATATCCAAACTTACTTCTCTCGATAATTTAACCGAAGAAAATATTATTATAGTGGGTCCGAAAGAAAAATATCCTAATTTTAAGCGTGGAATAGAGGATGTTTTTCCTCAAAGAGGTCCCTTAGGGGGAGTATTCTCTGGCTTAAAAGCGTCTACCTCTCAATATAATCTGGTAGTAGGATGTGATATGCCTTTTCTAAAAGTTGAATTACTCCAATATATGAGGGATAAAATTGATTCAAACGATATTATCATCCCCCGCTATAACAAAGGGTACATCGAACCTTTATGCGCGATTTATAGTAAAAAGTGTTTGGAAATTATAGAGAAAAATTTACAATCTGGAATCCTATCGGTTAGGAGAATATTTCCCTATTTGAGAATAAAATTTGTCGAAGAGGAAGAGATAAAAAAAATTGATCCCAAGTTTTATTCATTTTTTAACGTGAACTTTAAACATGATTTTAGAAAAGCAGAAGAGTTAATAAAAAAGAAGGAGATAGAATAATTGTCTGTTGAGGAAAAAGGAGTAGAAGTAAATTTAACGCAAATTAAAGGAAATAAGAGAGAAGAAATTTCAGATTTAGTAGCAAGAGAGACTATTTTTACTATCTTGTTAAACAAAAAAAAGTTAGTCACCTTAAATTGTAGTCCCGAAAAATATAAGTATTTAGGATTAGGTTTTCTTTATACTTCAGGTATTTTACAGAAGAAAGAAAATATTATATCTTTATTGATAGATGAAAAACAAGGTCTTATGAATATAAAAATTAAAGGTGCTTCGTTATCGTCAGAAAATATTATCAATAGTAATTTATGGATAGGAAGTTACCAGCAATCAGAAGATCAGAATGTGACCCCTCTATCTATTGATACTTCTTTTAAAATTAGTAGTGATTTTATATATTCTCTTATTTTTAAAATGCAGGAAAGGGCTAATTTTTTTAAATTGACCGGAGGTGTACATAGCTGTGCCTTAGTTGACAAACAAGGTTCTATAATATTGTTTAGTGAAGATATCAGCCGTTATAATACTATCGATAAAATATTAGGAGAAGCCTTTGAAAATGACATTACCACTGAAGATAAAATAATATTAACTTCCTGCCGTATAACTTCAGGAATATTAAAAAAGATGATTATTGGAAAGTTGCCAGTGGTTATTTCTAGGGCTGCTTCGACAGATCTTGCTATAAAGTTAGCTAAAAGAGCAGGTATAACTCTAGTAGGATTTGTTCGAGGGAGAAGGATGAATGTTTATACCTATCCCCAGCGAATAGAAATTTAGTTACCAACATAAGGAGCTGTAAAACAGATTATGCCAGAAGAAGAGATAGTTATTGCAATTGATCCGGGAACCAAAAAGTGTGGTTATGCATTGGTGAATTCTAATTTAAGCGTTTTACAAAGAAAAGTTATTCCTACAGAGGAGATAGAAAAAAACATTAAAAACAGTATAAATAATTATAAGATAAATAAAATTGTTTTAGGGAATGGTACTCATTATAAAATAATAGAAGAGAAATTGAAACATCATTTCTCTCAATCTAAGATCATTTTAATTGAGGAAGAATTTAGCACTTTAGAGGCGAGAAAAAAATACTTTGAAGCACATCCTCCTCGAGGTATTTTTAAACTTATTCCTTTATCCTTAAGAGTACCTCCTTGTAATTATGACGATTTTGTGGCAATACTTTTGGCAGAAAAGTACTTTAAAATAAATCGTTAGTATAGGGTTAGGGTATAGTATTTCGCGTATAGAAAAGCAGTATATAGTATATATCATTTAGTATTTAGTGAGGAAAAAAGAAGATAGAGAATAGTAAAAAGCAGTAAAAAAAAGAGAAAAAGGGGTAAAGGTTCGATTCATCAAGCCTCTAAATTTACCTAGACAGGTTAGATACTTTCCCTACTTATATTTTCTTTACTATATACGATATACTATATACGATATAAATAGATGGAGGAAAAGAAAATTGACTCGAATAAAAGTTTTTACCAATATTTTAAAAGCTAATGATAGTATAGCCCAAAAAAATAGAGATATATTTAATAAAAATAAGGTTTATGCTATTAATCTAATGAGTTCTCCCGGGTCTGGAAAGACCACTCTTTTAGAAAGGACCATAGATTCACTGAAGAATGAATTAAAGATTGCAGTGATAGAGGGAGATCTTCAAACGACGAATGATGCTGATAGAATAGGGAAATATAATATTCCGGTGACTCAAATAAACACTGACGGAGCTTGCCATCTTGATGCAAATATGGTAGATGGTGTATTAGGTAATTATAATTTTAAAGAAATTGATCTTTTTGTCATTGAAAATGTAGGCAATTTAGTTTGCCCGGCAGGATTTGATCTGGGGGAAGATGATAGGGTAGTGATGGTGAGTATACCCGAGGGGGACGATAAGCCTATAAAATATCCGGTGATGTTCCGTAGAGCAAGTGTGTTTTTAATAAATAAAATTGATTTATTAGCTTATACAAATTTTAATATGGCTAAAGTAAAAAAAGATGCTTTAAATATAAATCCAGATTTGAAGATATTTGAAATTTCTTGTCAGACTGGTGAAGGTTTAGATAGCTGGTTCGATTGGCTAAAAGAACAGGTAAGAAAAAAAAGAGATGAAAGTTAGAAAAAATGTAATTATTAAAGGCATTGTTCAGGGAGTCGGGTTCCGACCCTTTATTCATAAATTAGTACAAAATTATAATTTATCGGGTTGGGTTTTCAATTCAAACCAAGGTGTGGAAATAGAGGTAGAGGGAAGAGAAGAAGAATTAAATAGTTTTATTAGCAGTATAAAAGAGAAACTTCCTCCTTTGGCCAGGATTGAAAAGATAGAAGTAAGTGAACTTCCCTTAGTGGGATATAAGGGATTTTCCATTAGAAAAAGTATAGTTAAAGAAGAGGATAGTTTTGTCTTAGTCTCCCCGGATATAAGTATATGCGAAGATTGTCTGCAAGAATTATTTGATCCTCATAATCGACGTTTTCATTATCCTTTTATAAATTGTACTAATTGTGGCCCCCGTTTTACCATTATTAAAGAAATTCCCTATGATCGGAAAAAAACCACGATGAATCATTTTAAAATGTGCTCTTTATGTCAGGATGAGTATGACAATATAGAAGATAGAAGATATCACGCACAGCCGAATGCCTGTGCCGATTGTGGCCCACAAGTCTCTCTTTATCAAAATAAAATAAAGGCACAAGACGTTGATCCTATAAAAAAAGCCGTTACACTTTTAAAAGAGGGGAAAATTGGGGCGATTAAAGGATTGGGCGGTTTTCATTTGGTCTGTGATGCAACCAATGATAAAGCAGTTGCAAGATTGCGACAGTTAAAAAAAAGAGAGGCAAAACCCTTTGCTGTAATGTCTTTTAGTTTAGAAAAAATTAAACAATATTGCAAAACAGGGGAGAAAGAAGAAGAATGGTTGGTGAATCGGGCTCGGCCAATTGTCCTTTTAAAAAAGAGGGAGGAGAGCTTAATCTCTCCATTGGTAGCCCCGCGTAATAGTTATCTGGGTGTAATGTTACCCTATACCCCTCTTCATTATCTATTATTAAAAGATAATTTTACCGCTTTAATAATGACCAGTGGAAATATCACTGATCAACCGATAATTGGCGATAATCTGGAAGCCTTTGAGAAATTAGACGGGATAAGTGATTTTTTTCTTCTCTACGATAGAGATATATTTAACCGGTGTGATGATTCTGTAGTAAAAATTATAAATGAGGATAATGTATTTTTTCGAAGATCAAGAGGATATGTACCTTCCCCTATAATTCTTGATTTTAAGTTAAAGAAAGTATTGGCTTTGGGTGGGGAATTAAAAAATACCATTAGTTTTTCTAAAGAAAATTACATTTTTCTCAGTCAATATTT
>CAYTVM010000080.1:0-7191 GCA_964441685.1 uncultured Atribacterota bacterium
ATTAATGGATGGCTGGAAGTAGAAACTTTGCCTCCCTTATTTTTCCTTCCATAATTTTCTTTTTTCGGAATAGGAAAATTATGATATTATTAAATCGGTTTACCATGAGAAAGGAAATGGCCCATGCCCGTTTCTTATCATTCCCTGTCATCGAGCCATTAGATTTGATCGGACACTGGGAGGATATCAGGGAGGCATGGAAATGAAGCGAGCCTTACTTGAATTTGAAGGAATAAAAATATCTAAAACAGGAAAAGTAATTGCACCGAGATATTATTAATAGAATGATTTCAAATTATTTTAATAAATATTTTGACCTTACTTCCCAAAATGTCATTTTCACGAAAGTGCGAATCCATCTTTCCACTTCCATCCAGAAACCAGAAACTTGTTCTTTAAAAAAGAAGGGTTTTATAAATCTTTTATCGTATTAATATTAAGGTATAGATAAATTAAAAAGACTAATTCTTTTAGCTGCTGGTGGCGATTCAATAAGGTAAATATATATTCTTGAAATATAAAAAACAACCATTTCCTGACACATATTGAATAAATTTAATATCGTAGCCTGTAGGAAGGTAACAGGAGAGACCTTTTTTCATCATAAAAAAAGGCGCCGAAGAAGCAAGATACTAACAGAGCATACCAAAAAATATTTCCTAATTACATAAGGAGAATCTTTCAGGTAAAAAGACAAAGTAAGAGAGTAATATCATTATTTTCTTGCCCTGTCTTTTTATTTATAATTGTTGAAAATCGCTTTATAAATATAGATCTATACTGAAAAAATTGCCACAATAAAAGAAATAGCAATTTCGTGAACTTGTGAAGACCTCAAAATACATGTAAAGAAGGAAAAAATGGATCAAAAAGTAAACAATCAAAATTCTATAAATCACTTGCAATATGACGACTTGAACCGCTTAGACTCTGTTGTCATATCCACAAAGGATAGTGGCAAATTATATCCTATTGAAAATATGCCTCTTTGTGTCCACTTAACCATAACCATGAAGTGTAATGCGAAATGTAGAGGATGTATAAATTCTAATATTACATTCAAAGATCCTTTTTCTATTGACTCTAATAGTGGTGATACGATTCCCAAAAGAGATTCAACCGCAATTGTCAGTTTAATTCAGAAAGATAATGCTGATGATGTTGTAATCTGTTTTTATGGAGGCGAACCATTTTTAGCCCCTGATAAAATATCTGAAGTAATATCCCTTTTGAAAAAGAAACTTAGGATAACTTTTTTACGTTTTATGGTTTACACCAATGGAATTGGTATTAAAGATGCACTTTTATCTTATCCTGAAATTAGAGATAAAATCTGGCTCTATTCTGTTTCAATTGATGGCACCGAAAAACAGCACGATGCTATTAGAAGAGGAGTTCCGTTATGGAAAATACGACAGAATCTCACCTTTTTAAAAGAAAATACTTCCTTGGTTAATGTATTAATGTGGTCTACCTTACGTGAGGATCAATCAGTATTTAATTGTTTTGAAGAGTTTTTATCACTGCATAACAAAGGTCTTGTAGATCACTTTTTTTGGCATTTTATAGAAACAGATGAACCATTTGTAAATTTTTCCAGTTTTGCAGGAAAATACGAAGATGATTTACGTAAGATATTAAATATATATATAAAATATTTAAAAAAAGGCAAGTTACTTTCTATTATTCACCTCAATGAGTTAATTTTATATATCATAACTGGACGATCTCGAGGAAGTTCGGCATGTGGAGTTGAGCTTTCTAAAAACTATGATATTATCGGAGGGAAGATACAAACATGTGCCGATCTTCCCTCCGACTACTCTTTGGGGGTAATTAATATTGATGGCTCTTTTTGTATCAATGATCGTGATTTATCACATCTTATTGGATACAAAGAGGTTTTAGGTTGTAATAAATGTGGTATACATTCTTACTGTGGCGGTAGGTGCCCTGTTCAAGCATTAACCGGTAATCAAATTAGAGTTAAGCAATACTGTCAACTGATGAGACTTCATATAGCAGTTGTATCAGATTATATTAAAGAAATTAAAATATTGCTGGGCCAAAAAGGATTTTCCTTGCAAGATATTTACAATAAATCCGTATTCTATACTCAATTTACTGATGTTACACCATAATAATTGAAAGGTTTATTCAAATGAATTTTGATTTAAAATACAAAAAATTGATATTAGCCGGTTATGGAGCTATGGGTCAAGCATTTTGTATACTTGGTGCCGATTTCATTTCTAAATTTGAATATTTTGTGATAATAGATAAACATAAGCCTAATATCCTTCCAGAAAATTGCGATCATTTTATTGCACAAGATATTCATAATACCAACTTTTTATTCAATAACTTGAAGGCATATCATAACCAATTTTTATTTGTTAATCTTACGTCGAATATCGATACTTTTAGAATAAGACAGGTTATAGCTGAGCTTGATGGTGCATATATCGATACTGCATGTAGTATTCAATATGGTATTGAGGAATACAGGTTAAGCAAATTAATGCCATATACCTTAACAGAGGTTAAGAATAAATACCCACATTTTGTATGTTGCGGAGTTAATCCCGGTATGGTTGAAATAATTGCTATGAAAATAATCGACGAAAACTTTTTAAATGCTAAAGATGTCGACATATTCTTTTTTGAATATGACCAGTTTACCACTCAAAGAAAAAAACAAGAAGATATTCCTGTTAGTTGGTCACCAAATACCTTAATAGATGAAGTGATGTTAACACCCTCCTTAGAATTAAGAAATGGTTTAGCTGTAGAGGGTGAATCGGCACCAACTTACCAGGTCAAAATGAACTGGTTTGGGGATAAAATTCAAGCCAGGTTAGTAGGGCATGAAGAAATATGGAATCTTCAATTCTTACCACATATTAATGTTAGAAATTCATATTACGCCTATGCATTACATTCTAATATAATGACTACTTTAAATGGTAAACCTGAATTTGCTAAAGAGAAATTCTATATTCCGAATAAAAACACGCCTGTGCATGGAAGCGATACCTTAGTAGTGAAGGTTGTTAATGCTTCAACAGGTACATCGAAATCTATGTTTTGGTCAACCGATCATTTTTGGACTTTTTCTCACTATTCTATTAATGCAGTTCAATATCAAGTTTGCTCTTCTCTTTTGTTCTTTTGTGAATTACTCATTCGCATTGATTCAAGGGCGAGAGATAATACCTATTGCGGGACAACACTGGCAATTGATTATTATGGATGGGATGAGGTAAATAATTTATTTAAAAAATATAAAATAGAATGGGAATACATTCAAACAGAAAAAATATTTATATATTCCGATAGGATAGTTAGGCCAAACTAGGAAAAAGCATCAAGGAGTTGTTTTTTTGACAAGGGAACAATAAGGCAATTCGTTGGATTGACTGGATGTACAATTTATGGTAATATTTCCGAAGTAAAGCGAGTTGGTGGTGAGGTTAGTTAGACTGTGTTAAGCCTATTAATTGATATATTGTACAATCTTTGAGGATTTACCAAATAAATAGACTTGTTCTAAATGTGATAGCGGAAAGGATATGTTTGAAATAATTTAAAAGGAGGTGTGAAAATTAGTTTTTCTTGCTTTTAACAATATAAAAGTACGTTCTAATATAAAAAACAGGGTTAAAAAATAAATGACTTAAGAAAAGAGTTAGTACAAATGTTGAACCATGCACTTGAATTGGAACATGCAGCCAGAATTCAGTATCTTGCTCATGCGGAATTAATAAATGGTATCAATGCGGAGAAAATAATTGGGCGACTCCAAGAAATTTTGGAAGTCAATCTTAAGGGAGAAAAAGAAGCAATTGATTTCTATAAACAAATTTATCAAAAAATACGTGATAATAAAAAAGACCTACAATATGAGTTTGAGACATTAGAACATGGCATTCGTCATGTAATAATTGACGAACAGGAGCATGTAGTTGAACTCTCCTTACTGCTATTTTCTGTCAATAAAAAAATACCTAAAAAAGTTCAAGAGAGATAAACTGGGTTCTTGATGAAGAGAAGATTTAAAAAGATGAGCGGTCCGGTAAGTGGTGTTTGGTAAAAAGGCACTTACCGAAGGTAAGTTCGGTGTAAGTCTTGTGACTCTTATAGATCAAAATTATGATGAAAAAAAGATTATTCAGTTGGTAGCCTCGCTTAAAAATAATCCTGAACACCCCATAAAATCAGCTCCCCTTTGCTTTATCCCTTGGAAAAATCTAGAAAAGGAAGGATACGGTCAATATAAGAAGCTTTTTGAGCAATAAGTTAGAATTATCAACATGAAAGAGAAACATAGGTAAAATTTTTGAATGAGAATTTATTTACTGAATATTTTAATTTTTCTAGAGGATATCAGGCAACTTTGTTTTGTTATATTTTATAATAAAATTAGAAATAGAGGTGAGTAAAGATGTATAAATCAGGAAATAAAAAAATTTATCCCGGTAAAGATAAGGAACTTATTTCTTTGGTTATATGCGGTGAAGCCGGGCAGGGGATACAAACTGTTGAAATGTTATTGAACCGGATTTTCAAATTAGGAGGGCTTAATGTATTTGCCACCAAAGAATATATGTCTCGAGTAAGAGGCGGAAGTAATTCAACTCAGATAATCATATCGTCTAAGAAAACATTGGCCCCCTTGAAACGAATAGATATTTTAATTCCTTTGGATCAGTCTGCCCTGTCTCACTTAAAGGAGAGAATTAGTAAAAGTACAGTTATTTTGGGAGAAAAGGAAAAAGTCTATTCCGAGCAAGAAATTTTAGACGTCCCCTTTACCAGAGTGGCGAAAGAAATAGGAAATCCTATTTTTGCAAATATTGTGGCAGTGGGTTTAATTACAGCTATATTCAGGATAAAGCAACAAATTCCCCTTGAGTATACAAAGAAACATTTTTTGACTAAAGGAGAAAAAATCATTCAGGGAAATCTTACTGCCATTAAGAGAGGTTATGAGCTTGCCTCTGGTTTAATAAAAATAGAAAGTATCGCTCAACTTTCTATTCCTATTCCTGATCCCCAACAGAATATTAAAGAGGAAATTATTCTAAATGGAGCCGAAGCAGTTTCCTTGGGGGCAATTTCCGGAGGATGTCATTTTATTTCCGCTTATCCTATGTCTCCTTCTACCGGAGTCTTAACTTTCCTTTCCCAGCATGCAGAGGAGTTCAACCTCATTGCCGAGCAAGCCGAAGATGAGATAAGTGCTATTAATATGGCCTTGGGGGCCTGGTATGCAGGAGCCCGGGGTATGGTCACTACCTCTGGCGGCGGGTTTGCCTTGATGCAAGAAGGAGTTAGTTTGGCTGGTATGTTAGAATTGCCTGTCGTGATACATCTTGCCCAGAGACCCGGACCGGCTACCGGTTTACCCACCAGAACGGAACAGGGAGATTTAGAATTGGCTTTGTATTCCGGCCATGGAGAATTCCCCAGAATAATATACGCTCCCGGAGGAATTCAGGATTTGTTTTATCTCACACAACGCGCTTTTAATTTGGCTGATAAATATCAAATTCCGGTTGTTATATTAACCGACGAATATCTAATGGATTCTTATTATAATACCGCTCAATTTGATTTAAGCAAAATAAAAATTGAAAAATATATAAACAAAACAAAAAAGAATTATAAAAGATATCAGTTAACCGAAAATGGCATATCGGAACGGGGTATACCCGGTTGGGGGGAAGGGTTGGTACTGGTAGATAGTGATGAGCACGATGAATACGGTAGAATTACCGAAGATTTAAGTTTAAGAACGAAAATGGTGGATAAAAGATTGAAAAAGCTTAAAGAAATAAAGAAAGAAGAAATTTCTCCTGAATTAGTAGGAAACCAGGAATACGAAATTCTTATTGTCGGTTGGGGTTCCACCTATCATATTATAAAAGAAGCTCTGGAGAGTTTAAAAAAAGATAAAGTTTCCTTCTTACATTTTAAACAGGTTTATCCTTTGCCTTCTGAGACTGAAGATTATCTTAAAAAAGCTAAAAAAATTATTATGGTGGAAAACAATGCCACCTCTCAATTCAGTAAATTATTGAAACTTTATACTGGCATAGAGGTAGAACATAAAATACTTAAATACAATGGGTTACCTTTTTATGTGGATGAACTCATTGTTCAATTGGAAAAAATCATTTAGGTGGAGGAGGACCATGATGGAAAATATATTTGATTTAAAAGATAAAAATATTGACCTGGCCTGGTGTCCGGGATGTGGTAATTTTGGAATACTTCAGACTTTAAAGAGAGCTCTTACCGAATTAGAAATAAAACCTAAAAGTTTAGTGATTGTTTCAGGAATAGGGCAAGCTGCCAAAACTCCGCAATACTTTAAGACCAACATGTTTAATGGATTACACGGAAGGGCATTACCGGTAGCTACCGCCATTAAGGCATGTAATCCGCAATTAACAGTCATTGCTGAAGGGGGAGATGGTGATATGTATGGGGAAGGAGGTAATCATTTTTTGCACGCGATTCGCCGAAATCCGAATCTCACCAATATCGTTCATAATAATATGGTTTATGGCCTAACTAAAGGACAGGCTTCTCCTACCAGCCAACTAGGTTTTAAAACCCCTGTCCAGGTCAATGGCGTATTTTTGGAACCCTTTAATCCTTTGGCAGTGGCTATAGCGCTTAATGCATCTTTTGTGGCGAGAGCTTTTATTGGGGACTTGGAGCGGACCATAGAAATATTTAAAGAAGCTATTAAACATAAGGGATATGCTCTGGTAGATATTTTTCAACCTTGTGTATCTTTTAATAAGTTAAATACCCATTCGTGGTTTAAGGAAAAAACCTTTTATTTAAAAGGACATGATCCTTCCGATAGACTGGCAGCTTTCAAGCAGGCTATACAAACAGAAAAGCTGCCTCTGGGGATTTTCTATAAACACCCGGGTAAAAAAACTTTTGAGGAAGGAATAAAAGCTTATGAAGTAGATAAGACGCCCATAATAAATAGAATGCTTGATAGGGAAAAACTGAAAAAATTGATAAAAGCAAAAAGATAAAATAAAAAATTCACTTTATATATTATACCAAAGGGAAAGGTGGTGAAAAATATGAGAAAAACGACTTTACTTTTCAAGATTTTTACTGTATTTTTAATTATTTTTTTGTTCATGACCTGCTTAGCTACTA
>CAYTVM010000081.1:0-2487 GCA_964441685.1 uncultured Atribacterota bacterium
CGGGGACCATCAAATTCACAAAAGCATATTCCCTGCCAGGTTCCCAAAAGAAGATAATTATTTTTCACAGGTATGTTTACCGAAAACCCCATGATGCTTGCCTTGATATGGGCGGCAGAGTTTCCTTCCAAATGACTGTAATGATCATTAAAGGGTATTATTTTGTTTAATTCCATCACTATATCCTGTTTAACACTGGGATCAGCATTCTCATTTATGGTCACTCCGGCAGTAGTATGAGGGACAAAAACACAACATAAACCTTCAATTATTCCGCTTTCTCTTACCACCTTTTGAACTTGAGCAGTAATATCTAAAATTTGTGTTTGAATAATAGTTTTGATACTTATTTCTTTTAACATAAATGCCTCTTTTTTGGTTAATTAGTTATCTGGTTAACTAGTTAGCTGGTTTAATACAGAATTCTTAACTAATTATCCAATTAACCGATTCCCCGATTATATTAGTTGCCCGGTTAACCGGTTTTCCGGTTACCCAGTTAATTCAGTAATACACCTCTGCTCTTTGTAACTTGTGACTCACAACAGGATAACTGGCTAACTCTATTTTACATTATTTTGATTAATAATTTCTCTACTTTTTTCAAGATCTCTATCAGAGACTAAAATTCTTACTTCAGCTAATCCATCTATGGTAAAAGGATAAATTGAGCGGGTTATATCTGATTGTAAGATACATTTAATATTGCAGCTTGTCAGTAAACTCTCAATGGCAAGGGCTTCATCTTCATGTGGAACCCGACAGAGTTCAACAATCTTTATGTCTTTATCTTTATTTTCTGTATTTTTAGACAAAATACTTCCTCCAAATGCTTCAAGTTTTTTAACTCATAAATTAACTAATTGTTCAATTTGCTGTATGCAGTCTTTTTAGCCTCTTCGTATACTTTTTTAAGAGGAACCTGGTGCTGTTTAGCCACCTTCTTACAATCTTCATATTCGGGGGCAATATTTTTAATTTCCCCTTTAAACATAGCGACTTTAATTTTAATTTTACCATACTTGGTTTCAGCTATAAAATTCTGCTGATCCAATCTCAATCTTTTTATCTCTCTTAACCTTACTCCCAAAGTGGTAGATTCGGAAAATAATACTTCCAGCATTTCTTTAAGATTTTGCTTGTAAACGATAATACTGAGCATATGGGCAGGGCGGTTCTTTTTCATTTGAATGGGAGTCGAAAATACATCTAAAGCTCCCTGGACAAATAATTTATCCATAATATAGTCATAAAATTCCGGGTTCATATCATCAATATTAGTCTCAATCAACATAGCTTCGTCACTCACATAATTATCTTTTACATTCTCATCCTTTAATATTTTCTCACCTATGCTTACTCTTAAAAGATTAGGAATTATAAATTCTTTCTCTCCGGCTCCATATCCTGTCCTCTCTATTTTCATCAAAGGTCTCTCTCCAAAACTTTTCGCCAGGGTACCGATAATTGCTGCCCCGGTCGGGGTGATCATTTCACTCTCAATCCCCCCGCTATAAGTAGGGATATTTTTTAATAACTCCAAGGTGGCAGGTGCAGGAACCGGTATAACACCATGAGCACATTTAACAAAACCCTTCCCTGTAGGCAGGGCGGAAGAATATATTTCTTCTATTCCTAAAGCTTTCATTCCTATAACTGCAGAAGTAATATCAATAATACTATCCAATCCTCCGATTTCATGAAAATGAATTTTATCTATATCTTTCTGGTGAATTTTAGATTCAGCTTGAGCTATATTAAAAAATATCTTTTTGGTCTGTTCTTTAATCTCTTCATTTAATTTACTCTTCTCAAGAATGGTTAAAATATCTTTAAATCTTCTCTCCACTCCTTCTTCTTTTATCTTTACCTTAAATTGAGTGGCAGAAATTCCCTTTTTTACTACTTTGTTCATCTCTAATTGATAACCGGAAAGACCTAATTTTTTTAATTCCTTTTCTAATATTTCTAACTTTAATCCTGCATCAAGCAGGGCACCAACTGTCATATCCCCGCTAATACCGGAAAAACAATCAAAATAAGCAATCTTCATTCCTTCACCTCATTTAACTGATTAATTAAACTGGCCATATAGCCGGCTCCAAAACCGTTGTCTATGTTAACTACCGCTAAACCAGGGGCACAACTGTTAAGCATGGTTAATAGGGCAGACAACCCATTAAAACTCGTCCCGTAACCTACGCTGGTGGGGACGGCAATGACAGGTTTGTCTACCAATCCTCCTACTACGCTGGGGAGAGCCCCCTCCATTCCCGCTACTACAATTAGAACATTGGCAGCTAACAATTTTTTTGAATTGATTAGGAGTCGATGGAGACCTGCTACGCCAACATCGTAAAGATGTTCCACTCTATTACCCATCAATTCAGCAATAACTGCGGCTTCTTCGGCTACCGGAATATCGGCAGTCCCGCCGCTGACCACTAAAATAAATTTAGAGCACACTTTCTTCTTTTCTTCTACTGC
>CAYTVM010000081.1:2587-7069 GCA_964441685.1 uncultured Atribacterota bacterium
CCTTTTCTTAATTGTCTCTGGTTATCTATTTTGGCAAAACCCAGGTCATCATAAGGAAAATGTTTTAACTTTTCTAACACTTCTTTGATTTCTATTTGACCGGATTTATATTGTTGCAATACTTTCTTAATCTCTTCTTGTCCCATTATTCAATCCTCAACTTTCTGCTTTAATTCTTCATTCATACTTCCGCTTCGGTATCCTTGTAGATCAAGGGTAACATAGATAAATCCCAATTTTTTCAATTTATCGATTATCTTTTTTCTTAGATCTTCTTCCATAAATAAAAGAATATCTTTTTCCACTACTTCAATCTTTGCCAGCTTATTATGGCATCTTACCCTTGCCTGTCCAATCCCCAAATTATGAATAAAATCTTCTGCCTTTTCTATTCTTTTTAACTTTTCTAAAGTTATCTTATTTCCATAAGGAATCCTGGTAGCCAAACAGGAATTAGAAGGCTTGTTCCAAGTGGGTAAATCCATTTCTTTAGAAAGAAAACGAATGTCGTCTTTGGTAAGCATGGCTTCCTGTAAAGGGCTTCTTATCTTTAATTCTTTAACCGCCTTCATTCCGGGACGATAATCATCCAGGTCATCATCATTAGAACCATCTGCCACAAAATTTAAATTAAGTTCTTTAGCCATTTCACTTATTCGGCTAAATATTTCTTTTTTGCAAATATAACATCTCTCTTTAGGATTATTGGCAAATTTTTTATTTGATAAAATATCAATATCAATGAATAGATGCTTCACTTTAAATTTTTGCGCCATTTTCATAGCATCAGTTATTTCACTAAGATGATGAATTTCTGACTTTACGGTTACCGCAACTACTTCGCCTTTCAATTCTTCTCGAGCTACTTTTAATAAAAAAGTGCTGTCCACACCTCCTGAATAAGCAATCAAAATACTTCCCATTTCAGATAATATTTTTCGTAAATTATTTAATTTTTTATTTTTAATATTCAATGCCTCTTCTCGCTTCTATTCCTTTTTGATAAGGATGTTTAATCTCTTTCATCTCGGTAACTAAATCAGCAATCTCTATTATCTCTTCAGGTGCCCTTCTTCCAGTAATAACTACTTCTACATTATCGGGCTTCCCTTTTATCTTTTGAATAACTTTTTTTAAATCTAACAACTCATAATAAAGCGCCATATTGAGTTCATCAAATATGACTATATCATAATTCCCGCTTTGCATTCCCTTTACACCAAAAGAAAAGGCTTTTTCAGCTTCTTCATAATCTACCTTTTTTACTTTGTCTTTATAGATAAATTCTTTGGTACCAAAGGTTTCTAAAACTATATTAGGAATTAATTTAATCGAATGAAGTTCTCCATAGTCCCATTTTTTCATGAATTGAACCATCAACACTTTCATATTTCTACCTGCCGCCCTGAGCGCTAAACCTAAGGCCGCAGTAGTTTTTCCCTTTCCATCACCGGTGTAAACCTGGATTAAACCTTTTATCATCTATCCTGACCACCTCCTGACTTTTTCAGCCTAAAGCATTTAAAATTATTATACCAAAATAATTAACAAAAAACACATTATCTTAATATAGTATCGACTATAGATTGAAGAAAGGGAAAGAAAAGATAGAAACAACAACTGTAAAATATATTGTAATTTTTCAGCTGATGTATTATAATTTTGTTGATTGAAAATTAAATATTTAAAGATAAGCAGATAAAGGAAGCGTGGTGAAAATCCACCGCAGTCCCGCTACTGTAATGGGAGACGAAAACTGTAATAGGCCACTGTAAGATTATTGGGGTCAAATCTTTATTCTTGACAAATAAACAATTTGTCAAGAATAAAGATTTGACCCCAATAATCAATGGGAAGGCACAGCGATTAGATTGACCCCTGAGTCAGGAGACTTATCTGCTTAGACGGTTTATTCACTTCTTCGTGGACAAGGAGGTGTTATTTTTGTTTATAAAATATACAATTAGCCTATTGACCCATTAAGAAATTAAGTGACTAACCAAAGAACCAAAAACCATGGAGGTAAATTATGAAATTCTCTAAAAAATTATTCTTGATATTTACTTTTTTAATCTTTACATTAAATCTTTTTTTATTAATGAGCTCAGCAAATACAGTAAATTATCCTTTAACTATAATCGATGATACCGGAACGGCAATTACCATTCCCCAAGAACCACAGCGCATTATTTCAACTGCCCCCAGTAATACCGAAATATTATTTAACTTAGGACTTCAGAAAAAAATTGTAGGCATCACAAACTATTGTAATTTTCCGGAAGAAACTGAAAATATTGAAAAAATCGGAGAGATATCTCCCTTGAATTTTGAAAAAATTATTTCTTTAAATCCGGACCTTATTTTAGCTTATGCCGGATTCCAATTAAAAGAAATCCCCCGCTTGCGGGAACTGGGATTAAATACCATAGTGCTTGAACCTTTGACCCTTGAAGATACTTTTAAGAGTGTAGAAATGATAGCAAATGTCTGCGGAATACCTGATAAAGGTTCTTTGTTGGTAGACAACCTGACACAAAGGGTGAATATCATTGAAACCAAAGTTTTAAAAATTCCTATTTCTGCCCGTCCCAAAATATTTGTGGGAAGCACTTCTGAGACTATCTTTACCCCGGGAGCTGGTACATTATTTAATGAAATAATCACTTTAGCCGGGGGGCAAAACATAGCTGCCAGCCTTACTTTCTGGAAACAAATAAGTCCGGAATTTGTTGCCCAGACAGAACCGGATATCATTATTGTCCCTGTAGGAGTAATGAACCAGGGAGAAGAATCAAAGATCAAAAGCGACATATCCCAACGTTCCGGCTGGTCTAATATACCGGCCATAAAAAATCAAAAAATCTTTATAGTCAATGAAGACCTTTTTTATCGCGCTGTCCCAAGACTGATAGATGGACTCGAATTATTATATGGCATTTTCAATGAATAAACCAATAATAGAAAACGTCGGTTATACCAACTGGCGGAAAAAATTAATATTAATGCTTCTGGTTGGAAGTCTAAGCATCCTGGGAGTCAGCCTTATCTGTCTTAACTTCGGTGTGGTAGTTATCAATCCTAAAGAGATTATCTCTCTCATCTTAAAGGGTACACAGGATAAAACCAAAAATCTGATTATCTGGCAGCTCAGGGCACCTCGAATCGCTTTAGGTGTCATTACCGGTGCTGCCTTATCTACCGTAGGGGGAGCTTTCCAGGGAATTTTAAGAAATCCCCTGGCTGATCCCTATATTTTAGGAGTATCTGCGGGTGCTGCTTTGGGAGCATGTACCGGTATCGCCTTACAGCATGCTACCGGTTATCTTTTTACTTCTTATCTTCCCTTATTTGCTTTTATTGGAGCAATGCTCTCTCTTTACCTGGTATATCAATCTTCTAAAATCAGTTATTCTGCCAACTCCATCGGGCTGCTTCTTGCCGGAGTAGCGATTACTTTTCTTTTTTCGGCACTCATCACTATTCTTTTGGCTATCTCCAGAAAAGAATTACAATCTATGGTATTCTGGCTGATGGGAGACTTATCTGCTGCTAACTGGAAAAAAATAAGCATCATTACTCTTCCTGTAATCATTGGCTGTCTACTGTTGTTCTTTTCTTCTTTAGATTTAAATGCCTTATCTCTGGGAGAAGAAGAAGCCCTTCATTTGGGAATAAATACGGGTAAACTAAGAGCCCGCATCTTTCTAATCGGCTCCATCATTATTGCTTCCGTAGTCTCCTTTACCGGTCTCATAGGATTTGTAGGACTGGTCATTCCACACATTGCCCGGCTTTTAGTGGGACCGGACCATCGAGTGATGCTTCCTGCGTCTGCCTTCCTGGGAGGAATTTTTCTTATTCTATGTGATGTATTAGCTCGAACTGTCATCGCGCCGACTGAAATACCTATCGGAGCAATCACTGCTATAGTAGGGGCTCCTTTATTTATTTATCTTTTAAGGAGGAAAAATAAATAATATGGCTGATAATAACAATATTTTAACTTTAAAAGGAGTTCACTTCTCCTATCATGAGAATCGGGAAATATTATCAGATATAAACTTTCATCTGCCCAAAGGAGAACTGTTAGGAATTATCGGGCCTAACGGCTCCGGAAAGACTACGCTATTAAAGGTTATTTCAGGAATATTAAAACCAAAAAAGGGGGAAATATTTTTCCTCAATCAAAACCTTAATAAACTTCCCATTGAACAAATTGCCAAATTCATCTCAGTGGTACCTCAAGATACCTGGGTCACTTTTAATTTCAAAGCAAAAGAAGTCGTATTTATGGGAAGATTGCCTTACATTTCTCGATTAAAGGGAGAAACCCTTGAAGATTATCAAATATCTCGGGAAGCAATGAAAAAAACCCATTCTTTATCCCTTGCTGAAAACAATATTCAGGAAATAAGCGGAGGCGAAAGGCAAAGAGTTTTTATGGCTAAAGCCCTGGCTCAAACCCCGCAGCTTCTACTTTTA
>CAYTVM010000082.1:0-7067 GCA_964441685.1 uncultured Atribacterota bacterium
TTTTCTCTTTTTGTAAAAAAGAAAAGGTCTCTCCTGTTACCTTCATACAGGTTATGATATTTAGTTAATATATATATACTACACTTATTTTAAAAGTCCTTCTTTTTAAGGAAAGTTTTATTTTGTAGGTAAAAGGGGTGACACACTTTACTTTTCATAAAGCATTAAATTCGGGTATATCAAAGAAGAATGTCCCCTTTTTATCTAAATTTTAAAAGTCCTTCTTTCCTTTGAAGAAAGTTATCAGCTTTAAGTTATCCAATTATAATGACTTTTTGCTAATGATAATTGAAACATTGCTTATTACAAAATAATAGGGACAGCCTGAGCTCAAGCTGTCCCTTACTCGGGGGGAAATCTCTATCACATCTACTCTACAACGAATGAGATCTTGACATTAATACGATACTTGACGATTTTGTTACCTTCAACAACTGCCTGCAAGTTTCTGACGTAAACTTTTTTAATGTTATTCACTGTTTTAGCTGCCTCTGCGACTGCGTCTTGTGTAGCGGCTTCCCAACTTTCATTCGATTCTGCCAGAATTTCGATCACTTTTACGACTGCCATTCTCTGCCTCCTTTCTTTTTTTTATCGGTTATTCTACCAGCTCCAAAACGAGTATTAGCGTCCATATTAAATCCCGGTTGTTTATTTTTCCTATGCTTTTATAAAATGTTTTAAAAATTAAAAAATTATGATATTTAATTATATATTATATATACTACAATGATTCTAGAAATCCTTCTTTTTAAGGAAAGTTTCATAAATGAGGAAATTAAAAGATATGCGTTTGAATAAGTGAAAAAAAATTAAGCCATCTCTTTGTTTTTCTTTTTCTCTTCATACATCCTCTGGTCAGCAATGCGTATCAGTTCTTCTATTGTTTTTGGTTCATCGGGTAGGTATTCTGAGAATCCTATGCTAAATTTTATATTATAATCCCTTTTTATGGTCTCATTTAGCTGAGACAAATTCTTGCTTATGCGGTTTTTTATTAGTGGCACTTCTTTTAGGGAACTTTCCGGGAATATTAATAGAAATTCGTCCCCTCCCATTCGGCAAATAATATCTACCTCTCTTAGAGTACGCTTTAGCAAGCCGGCTAATTCTTTTAAGACTTTGTCTCCTTCATCGTGGCCAAAGGTATCATTGATCACTTTAAAGCCATCTATATCTAAAAAAGCCAATAATATGGAAGATTTATTACGCTGAGATAATTTAAAATGCCTATCAATTAGCTCCAGAGCATATCTCCGATTATAACAACCGGTTAATGAATCAACCCGCGCGAGTTTTATTAGCTGTTTTTCCATATGCTTTTTTTCGCTAACATCCACATAAATTCGTATCCACCTTTCTTTCTCATCAACTACGAGGGTAGAAACAGATAAATAGACTGGAAAAAGAGTGCCATCTTTTTTCTTTCTAATAGTTTCAAAATTAATATTAGACCGATGATTTAATAATTCTTTTGTTAGAAATATTTCTTCCTTCATCTTATCCGCAGGTTTAATTATACCTTCATCAATATTCTTGCCCTCTATCTCCTCCGAAGTATATCCAAAAAGTTCACTAAAACGGGGATTTATTTTTAATATAGTCCCTTTCTCATCTGTATAGGCGATAGCCTCGGGACTTTCATTAAAAAGACTGGCAAATTCTTGCCGACTTTTCTGTATAGCCTCTTTATCTTGTTGGTGCATAAAAATATCTTTTTGAAGGCGTTCGTTTGCCCTTTTTAATTTTAAGGTACGTCCGTTCACTAATTCTTCGAGATACTCTTTATATATGCTTATCTCTTTTTGCATCTTCCTATATTCAGTAATATTCTCTAGTACACCCAATATTAATTTTTTTCCTTTGATCTTTGCCGGATAAGTGAAGAGTTTAACTGTCACTTTACTTTTATCTTTTCTATTTAATGTGAATCCATCTGGTCCTGTTGTCATGCCTATTTTATTTTTCAGTAATATTTTGGCTACTTTGAGTATATCAGTCAGGTTAAATAAATTTAACTTAAAAAAATTCTTTCCGATTAATTCTTCTTTTTTATAACCGGTTATTCTTTCAGTTGCCCTATTTGCATCAACAAAATCACCTTTTAAATCACTAATATAATAAGATTCAGGCACATGCTCGAATACTATTTTAAAAAGTGTTTCCAAATTTAATAATTCTTCTTCTACTTGTTTACATTCGCTAATGTTGTTTAGTAGCCATTCTCCCCGTTCTTCTTTAAATATTTTCAGTTCTTCTATTAATTCTGTTATTGTCTTATCTTCATCTTCCATCCTATACCTTCCTATTGAGCTCATAAGATAAATTAGCGCATAAATATTATTGATATTATTTACTTTCTATAATATTTTTAACTTGCAATTTATAATTTATACTTTTCAAAAATTACTCATATGACAAAAGTTATTTTTCTTTCATGCTTCACTTGCACGGTTATCTTTTTATTGATTATAAATATTTTGACTATCTTTTTGATGCATTAATGATATTTTTGAACTTGCAGAGTAAATTATTCCGCAATATTTTTTTAAATTTTAGGGAAAAGGTTAATTTACAAATATTTGTTTTAATTTCATTAAAAAAGATAGAGCACGAAAAAAATAATATCACTCTCTTGCTCTATCTTTTTCCCTTGAAATATTTTTCCTAGAAAATTAGGAAATGATTTTTAGTAAATTCTGTATGTGATTTCCTAAAGACTAGAAATTGACCCATCGATGATTTTTTTTATAAATCTTTCCAAAGTTCTATCCGGCAACAGTCAGTTTGCCTGAAAGTTTAAATACTTTTGGTATCTTTCCTCTTCGGCTCTTTTTCTCTTTTTATATCAAAGAAAAAGTCTCTCCTGTTACCTTCATACAGGTTATGGTATTTATTTTATATATTATATATACTACACTTATTCTATGAATCCTTCTTTTTAGGGAAAGTTTCATTTTGTAGGTAAGAGGGGGGGCACACTTTACTTTTATAAAACATTGTTATTGAGTCAGAGCAATGTTCTTCTTCATATATATTATTCATATATTACAATACAACTGCATATATCGATATTTCCCAATATATTCAGTGATTTAAAATAGGAGTATTCCATCTTATAATCTTCACCAAATATTATATCGTGAAAAATCAGCTCATAAGAATCATCATCATATCCGATAGCTACGCGGTAGTGTAGATTTTGTAAAATTTTTGGGAATCTGGCGAATTGGATAGCAATGACTGGAATGCCTTCCTGCAGATATCCTTTTATTTTATTGATTGACATGAGTTTAAATTTGGCTTTTAAACCGAGTTTTTTTACATAACAAATCATCTTAAAAGGATTACCATATCCTTCATTGGTAAAGGGATTATCATCAACCATAATTTCTTCTGCAATTTCTTCTTGAGGAATACTCATATTATAATATTCCAAAACCATTGCCAGTGATGTAACTCCGCAACCATTATAAGTAAGGCCGGATTGAAATGGAACATCAATATAAGCATATTTTATTGCCGGGTCAGGAATAATGCTTGAACATGAAGATAGAAAAATAGCAAGAAGTGCGATTGTTATGATAAAAGGAATTCTTTTCAATAATATTTTCATTTCTATACACTCTCTCATATAAATAGGTCATACTTGAGAAAATGAATCTTCTCTATTTAATAATACGACATATCTTTTAAATATCCTCTTTTTTATGAAAAAAAACAGATAGAGAGGAATTATTTTTAATTTAACTATTGCAATTGGAAGGAAAATGGATTAAAATAGCTTCATAAACTTTTGTTCGTATCTGCTTATTCAGGCATATTTTTAATAAATGATTATGAAAGGAAGTAAGTAAATTGTTTAAAAAGCCGATGAAGATGAGAGATTTAGAATTTTTAGGAGTCCCCTCTTATATAGTGGATATCTGGGAAAAGAATTATTCCACTCACCTGATGTCAGTACAGGAAAAGGCAGTAAGGTATTACGGGGTGCTGGATTATTCGAGAGGCAAATATAGAAATCAGAATACCCTGGTGATTGCGCCCACTTCATCGGGCAAGACCTTTATTGGAGAGATGGCTGCCGTTACCCAGGCTATTCATAATAAGAAGACTATTTACCTGGTCCCTTTAAGGACACTTGCCGAGGAAAGATACCGGCGTTTTAAACAGATGTATCATGCTTGCGGAATCGATGTGGCCATCTCATCCCGTGACCGAAAGGAAGACGATACAAGGATCGGCAGCGGAAGATTTGAGATCGCCATCATGGTCTATGAAAAATTTCATTACTTTCTCTTAAAATACGCGGCATTTTTGAGCGGGATTTCTCTGGTCATTATTGATGAGATGCAGGTCATCAATGACCCGGTAAGAGGGCCTCTTCTGGAGGAAATATTGGTTTGCCTGCAAAAACAGGAAAAAAAGATGAAGGTCATTGCTCTTTCGGCATTTTTGGAAAATCAAAAGGGTTTTTTAGCGTGGTTCCCCTGCCGGGTACTGACCTCTTACCTGCGTCCGGTAGAGCTACGCAAGGGAATCGTAAGAAATGGTATTTTCAAATATATCACCCATAATGAAAAGAAAGTTGGAGAAGAAGTCTTTTTTAATCCGATGACTGTCCGGGACAATTGCCGGGAAGATTATATTCTGGAGACGGTCAGGTATTTTGCCGAAAATAATGAGCCTACCCTGCTCTTTTTCCCTACACGGGCAGAATGCAAGAGATGGGCACAGTGGCTAGCTGATAAACTGGAAGACTGTCCGGCAGAAAAAGCCATCGAAGAGTTACAGCATATGGAAGAAACCTTAACCCGGGATAACCTGCTTTCTCTTTTGGAGAAGGGTATTGCCTATCATAATTCGGACCTTTCCTGGGAAGAAAGAAACCTGGTGGAAAATTATCTGCAAAGTGGAGAGATAAAGATTATCTGTGCGACGACCACTTTGGCCATGGGAGTGAATCTTCCTTTTAAAAATGTGATTCTTTCCATAGATAAAGTAGAAAGTGTGAACGGGGATTACCAGGATGTCCGGCTTACCAGCCTGACTTTTAGCGATATAGAGAATATGGGCGGAAGAGCCGGAAGATTAAATAGCGGAAAAAAGGAAGAATTCGGCCGGGTCATTTTTTTGGCTCATTCCCTGCTCTCTGAAACCATTTATCAAAATCTCTATTTTAATTTCCTGCGGGATGTGATGGAAAAGAATGATGTTGCAGATTATATCGGAGAGAGGCAGGACAAGGGAAAGGCAGCAGAAGAGATCATCCCTTATCCGGAAACAGACGATTGGGATAGTGGTGGGGAACTTGGAGCGGCCGGCCCTAAAAAGAAGGAAAAGGATTTGACCACACTTCTGCTTCGCTTGATTGTCAATGGGAAAGATAGTATAGATGATATTCTGGCCAGTATCAATGAAGGTCCTTTGGCAGAAACCCCGGAAAATAGCGGATACTGGCAACTCCTTATTGATAAAAAAAGGAGCAGGGAAAAAATTGATGATTCCCTGATACGGTTAAAAGAAAATGGTTTGATTAGAGAAGATGATAAAGGGAGATTTTATTCGACTGATGCCGGCACCCTGATCATTGCCAAAGGGATCAAGGTGGATACTTATCTTTATTTTTTATCCTGGCTTGCGGGAAGCATCAAGGGAAAAATCAGTCCACTGGAAATTATTTTCACCCTGACTTTAAGTGAAGATGGAAAAGCCCTTCCCATCCCCTACCCTCAATTTTATAAAAAGGGTTATCAAAAAGGGAAATATCATTATACCGACTGGCAAGAAATCTACCGCAACAAGCTGCTTAGTCTGGTCTTTGACCTGGGAGAAGAAGGGAAAGAGATTTACCAGGGAGAGCATGGCCTGCAAAAAGGGAAAACCGGCATAGAAGATTATCTTGCTTTTAAAAAGACCTTGTTGTTACATGATTGGATCGGTAGCCAGGAGATAAGAAGTATTGAGCAGGAGTACAGTCTTTATCATGGGGCGGTAAAGCGGCTGGGAGAAGGGTTTTCCTGGCTGGCAGACAGCCTGGTGGCGGTTGCCGAGAACGTGGACTGGAAAAAAGAACGGGAAGCGGATTTAAAGAAGATAAGGAATTTATCCGAGCGGTTGGTTGAAGGTGTGGAAGAAGAAGGCTTAAGCCTGGCACGACTGCATATTCCCGGATTAACCCGGTCTTATATTGAAAGATTGGTAAAAGAGGGATATGAGGATGAGGATTGTTTGAAAGAAGTGGGAGAAAAGGAACTGGGCGAGGTACTGCCCGGGAGATTGGTCAGGAGAATTCAAGAAAGGATAAAAGAGCAAAAAGTGGAAGAAAAAGAGCAAGAGATAAGGAAGGAAGAAGAAAAAGAAGGAGAAGAGCAGGAACAGGGAGCAAAGCAGGAGAAAGAAAAAGGAGAAATAAAAATTGATAATGAGATGGAGATAATAACTCCCGTTTTAGAAATTGACCAGCACCGCCCGGATAGAATCATCTTTGAAGGGAAAGAGACAAAGGTTACAGCAATAGAATTCTCCTTAATCTACCTTTTAGCCCAAAATAGAGGGAAAATACTAACTCATAATGTTCTTTTAGATACAATTTGGAAAAAAGATGAGGATGCCACTTACGTTCAGATAACCTATCATTTATATAGAATAAGAAGGGACATTCTAAAAATTATTGGTAATAATAAAAAGAATAAAGAAAGGGTCAAAGATATTTTAAAAGTAATTTCTCGAAGGGGAATTATGTTGAATTTAGAAAAAGATAAATTGAAAATAAATTGATTTTTTGATTTTTTTGTCTCATTTAAAATAATTTTTGTTTCAATTTTTAAAAAAATAATAATTATTTTCTTATTTAAAATCCAGGTAACCGTTGTGTTGTCTGGATTTTTTTTATTCTTCCTAATCTTAAATGAGGTCAATAAAAAATAAACAATAAATACATAATAAATAAACAAAAAACTTAGTACAGGAAAATATTTTTATGCTGTAATTAGATTAGCCGCTAAATACGGTGATGAGTAACAAGTAATAAGAAAAGGGGTAGGAATAAATGCAAAGAAAAATGC
>CAYTVM010000083.1:0-7001 GCA_964441685.1 uncultured Atribacterota bacterium
AAAATGCACTATATCTTAAGGAATTAATTGATTTGAATAATCATGAAATATGGATAGAAGAAAAGCTAGAGATTAAAAAAGGAAGAGCATTAAAAGTAAGGATTACAAAATCTCTCGAAAAGATAAAATCAGAATTTCAAGAGATTGAAGTGGTAGAAAGTGAGTCCTTTGGTAAGGTTTTACTTATCGATGGCGTAATTATGCTTACCGAAGCTGATGAATTTTGTTATCACGAAATGATTACTCATGTTCCTTTATGTGTCCATCCAAAAGCCCAAAAAGTTTTGGTAATCGGAGGTGGAGATGGCGGAGCAATAAGGGAAATATTAAAACATGATAATATTAAGGAAATAGAAATTTGCGAAATTGATAAAAAAGTAATAAAAGTATCTAAAAGGCATTTTCCTAATTTAGGTAATAGTTTTGATGATCCCAAAGTAAAGATATTCTGTGAAGATGGCAACAAATTCATAAGGAAAAGAAAAAATGAATACGATCTAATTGTTGTTGATTCTTCTGACCCAATAGGTCCTGCTGAGGTTTTATTCAGAAAAGAATTTTATGAAGCAATGTACCAGGCTTTAAAAGATGATGGAATTGTAGTCACCCAAGCAGAATCTTTTTTCTATCATCGAAAAATAATCAAATCATTATTCTCTTTTATTAAAGATATCTATCCCATTTCAGAATATTATTATACTTTGGTGCCTACCTATCCCAGTGGCATGATTGGATTTACCTTCTGTTCTAAAAAATACCACCCCATAAAAGACTTTAATAAAACAGAAGCTTTAAAGCTCACCGATTTAAAATATTATAATAAAGATATCCATAGAGCAGCCTTTGATCTTCCCACCTTTGCTCAAGGTTATAAGAATTAAAGTTATAAATTATTTTTAAAATTTCTGAGTTACTATTTTAAATATTCTAAATCATATTGCTTTTATTTAACAGAAGAAAGAGGTTTCAGATGAGAGAGCAGCCGATTGGTTTTTTTGATTCAGGATTAGGGGGCTTGTCAGTTGTAAAAGAAACAAAAAAAATACTTCCTTTGGAAAATATTGAATATTTTGCCGATAACCAGCGTCAACCATATGGTGAAAAAAGCCAATTAGAACTTGTTGGCTATACTTTACAGATCATTAAATTTCTTTTAAAGAAAAAAATTAAAGTTTGTGTTATAGCTTGTAATACAGCTACTGCCGCCGGTCTTAAACAAGTAAGAGAACATTTTTCCATTCCTATAATTGGCGTTATCCAGCCAGCGGTTCAGGATGCTGTAAAAAAGACCTCAAATAAAAGAATTGGAGTTATTGCCACCGAGTTTACTACTAAAAACCAAGCTTATCCCAAAGAGATTAAAAAAATTGCCTCCGAAATAAAAGTTTTTTCTAATGCTTGTCCCAGGTTCGTTGCCTTAGTTGAAGCCGGTAAATTAACTGCACCTGAAACCTACGAAGTTGCCCGAGAATATCTGAAACCTTTAAAAGAGTTGCAAATTGATACTTTAATATTAGGCTGCACTCATTATGCTTTCTTAAAAAAAGTTATTTCCGAGATTATGGGCCCGAAAGTAATATTAATTGATCCAGCCGTTAGCTCCTCATTAACTTTAAAAGAAGTTCTCATTCAAAAGAGAATTTTAAAAGAAGAGGGTAAAGGTGAAGAAAAATATTACACTACTGGCTTCCCTGAGAAAGTGAAAAAAACAGCTAAAATCATTCTCAATAGTGATAATTTTGAAATCCAAAAAGTAAAATTAGAAGAATTAGAATAAAAGTATTAAATTAGTCGTTAGTGAATAAACTTAGCGTGGAGCGTATAGCGTATAGTAATTTATTTTCTGTATTCTCTCTTCTTCTCTTCCAACTCCACGCTCTACGCTAAACGCTGCCCGCTATATTTTGAGATACGAATTAGTATATGTTATTATTGTAAAAATATGTTAAAATTATTATAAATCTAATTTCGATAAGGAGGAAAATAAAAATGAAAGCAGAAAAAATTTGGATGGATGGGAAGATGGTCGATTGGGATAAAGCTCAGGTTCATGTATGTACTCATGCCCTTCATTATGGAAGCGGAGTATTTGAAGGTATAAGAGCTTACCAGACTGAGAGTGGAACAGCAGTTTTTAGATTAAAAGAACATATTGAACGCTTATTTAATTCAGCAAAAATATTTAAAATGGATATTCCCTATACTAAAGAAGAATTCAGACAGGCAGTCAAAGATACTATTAGTGTAAATAAACTTAAAAGTGGTTATATCCGGCCTTTAGTCTATCGTGGTTTTGAGCAATTAGGATTAAATCCATTTGCATGTCCGGTTAATTGTTCTATTGCAGTTTGGGAATGGGGTGCATATTTAGGTGAAGAGGCATTAGCTAAAGGGATTAAAACTAAGATTTCGAGTTATGCCCGAAATTATATAAATTCAACTTCTCAAAAAGCAAAAATTTGCGGAAATTATGTTAATTCTGTTTTTGCTAAGATGGAAGCAATTGAAGCAGGAGTTGATGAGGCGATATTATTAGATACGAACGGTTATATAAGCGAGGGTTCCGGAGAGAATATATTTTGGGTTAGGGATGGAATAATCTATACTACTCCCACTGCCACGGTCCTGGAAGGAATTACCCGTGATTCTATAATGAAAATTGCCAGCGATATGGGCTACCAGATTCAAGAGAAATATATCTGTCGAGATGAGCTTTATATATCAGATGAGGTGTTTTTTTCTGGCACAGCGGCTGAAGTGACTCCCATTAGAGAAATTGATAATTATCAGATCGGCGAAGGCAAACGTGGACCCCTAACCGAAAATATTCAAAAGAAGTTCTTCGATATCGCTAAAGGAAAGGAAGATAAATACTTAAGTTGGCTTGATTATATTTAAATAAAAAAGGTGATTAAAACCTATAAACAGAAAGGAAAGGAAAAGATGGGTATTTCAAAAAGGGTAAAAAATATAAATCCATCCCAGACTTTGGCTATTACTGCACAGGCTCTTAAGATGAAACAGGAAGGGAAGAAAGTAATCAGTTTTGCTGCAGGTGAACCTGACTTTGTTACTCCAGAAAATATTAGAGAAAAGGCTATTTCTGCTATAGGAGAAGGTTTTACCCATTATACTACAAGCTCAGGAATAATTGAGCTTAAAGAAGCAATATTAGAAAAACTTAAGAAAGATAATAAAGTAGAGTACAAAACTTCAGAGATAATTGTGTCTACCGGAGCAAAACAATGCCTTTTCAATGCGATTTTAGCTATTTGCGATCCAGGCGATGAGGTATTGTTACCTACTCCTTGCTGGGTTAGTTATACAGAGCAGATTAAATTTGCGGAAGCAGTTCCCATCTTTATCAATACAAATCAGGAGGAAGGTTTTAAATTATCTGCTGCTAAAGTTGAAAAAAAGATTACTCCACGAACCAAATTACTTATTTTAAACAGCCCCCATAATCCTACTGGAGCTGTTTACGAACACGAAGAGTTAAAAAAGATAGCACAACTACTCTTAAAATATAATATCTATTGTATCTCTGATGAAATATACGAAAAATTAGTTTATGATAATGCAAAACATTTAAGCATAGCTTCCTTAAGCGAGGAAATAAAAGACAAAGTTATTACTATAAATGGTGTATCCAAATCTTATGCCATGACTGGCTGGAGAATTGGTTATGCTGCAGGTCCAGAGGAGATTATCAAAGGAATGTCTAAAATTCAAGGACACAGTACATCTAATCCTAATTCTATCGCTCAAAAAGCCAGTGTGGAAGCTTTAAGTGGTAATCAAGGTACCATCGAAGAGATGAAAAAAGCATTCGATAAGCGAAGGAAATATATGGTAAAAAGATTAAACAATATAGAAGGAATTTTTTGCCTAGTGCCAGCTGGGGCTTTTTATGCCTTTCCTAATGTTAATGAAATATTAGAAAGAGGCATAGAATATAATGGTAAGAAGATTAGTAATTCATTGGATATCTCTAATTTTATTTTAAAGGAAGCGGAAGTTGCTTTAATTCCGGGTAGTGCATTTGAAGCGGAAGGATATCTAAGATTATCTTATGCTACTTCTATGGAAGATATTAAAGAAGGCTTGGATAGGATAGAAAGTATTTTAAGATATTAGAATGTAGGGTATGATTTATCTTATCCAAAGATGCCAAAAGACAAAAAAGGAAAATTAAATTTCCATTTTCATGGGAATAATGGAAAAAATAGAGGTAGGGTGCAGGAAACAATAAAATATAGATAATATGAATGTTAAAACTGTAGAGGCGTATTACATACGCCTAAAGAAAATTACCAAAATAAGCCGAATCGGATAAAATGAACCCTACAAAAAATTGAAGAGGGAATAAACTCCTAATATAGGCTTATGAAAGAAAAGCGCTTTGTAGTATATAGATTACAAAAATTAGCAATTTTGCTCAGGATTTTAGGTTTAGATGTCTTGTACTTTCAAAATGAGGATTATATATCAGTTATCAATCTAACCAAAAGAGAGTATAGAATTTTATTATCCAGGGTAAAGTTTTTAAAAAAGTTACCCTGGATTTTTTATTTATACAAAGACGACATTGATGGACAATTAGAACAGATTATTAGAGAATTAAAGTTGAAATTAAATAAAGAAAATTTATTTAGTAGATGTTCAAATTGCAATAATCCTCTGCAAGAAGTGCAGGAAAAGGAAGTTAAGGGAGAAATTCCCTTAGATGTTTGCGGGAGAAACTATTGGTTTAAAAGATGTTTTCATTGCGGGAAGATTTTTTGGAGTGGGAATCATATGCTGACCTTAAAGGAAAAACTTAGGAAAATTGGAGTTGTGAAAGAAAAAGATGAAGATATTAGAGAATTTAAATGAAAAACAACGGGAAGCAGTAAAAATTAAAGATGCTCCAATATTAGTTATTGCCGGCGCAGGTAGTGGAAAAACAAAGGTTTTGACCCATAGAATAGCTTATTTAATTTTTCAAAAAAACATTAACCCGAGCAACATATTAGCAGTTACCTTTACTAATAAGGCTGCTCAAGAGATGAAAGATAGAATTGAATTTATTAATAAAGATATTTCCGATAGAAATATGATGAAAGGCTTATGGATGGGCACTTTTCATTCTGTCTGCGCACGGATTTTACGCCGGGAAATAGATGTCCTGGGTTATGATAAAAATTTTATTATTTATGACAAAGGCGATCAGCTTAGCATGATAAGAAGATGTATTAAGTCTCTCGATTTAGATAACAAAAAATATAGCCCGAATATTGTTTCATCCATAATAGATAGGGCTAAAAATAATTTAGAAGACCCAGAATTATTTGAGAATAATGCTATGAACTATTTCAAAAAAATTGTGGGGAAGGTTTACGCACAATATCAAGAAGAATTGTGCGAAAATAATGCGCTGGATTTTAACGATTTGATTTTATTGACGGTAAAACTCTTCAAAGAAAAACCTGAAATTTTGAAAAGTTATCAGAATAAATTTAGATATATCTTAGTAGACGAATATCAGGATATAAATTATGCTCAATATCAATTAGTAAAGTTACTTTCGGAAAAAAATAATAATTTATTTGTAGTGGGTGATCCTGACCAGAGTATTTATAAATTTAGAGGAGCAGATTTAAATAATATTTTAAGATTCGAACAGGATTTTCCTCATAGTAAAGTAGTCAAATTGGAACAGAATTATCGATCTACAAAAGTGATATTAGAGGGAGCTACAAATCTAATAAAACATAATAGAAATCGTAAAGCAAAAGAACTATGGACTGATAAACGGGGCGGTGAAAAGATAAGGTGCTATGAAGCTGCCAGTGCTATCGATGAAGCAGTATTTGTAAGTCAGGAGATTATGAAATTAAATAGAGAAGAAGGTAAAACTTTTAAGAATTTTGTCATTTTATACAGGACCAATGCCCAATCGAGGTCTTTTGAAGAAATATTTAGCAAACAAGGCGTCCCTTTTCGGGTAGTTGGGGGATTGAGATTTTACGAGAGAAAGGAAGTAAAAGATATTCTGGCTTATCTGCGATTTATTCATGATCAAAAAGATGGAGTAAGCTTTTTAAGAATTATTAATAATGCTAAATTAGGTATCGGTAAGATCACCTTGAACAAAATAGTAGAATTGGCTAAAAAAGATAATTTAAATTTTCATCAAGCTTTAAAAAAGAGCTTAAAGATAATAAAAATATCCTCAGATAGGAAAGAAAGTATAGAGAAATTTACTTTCCTGATTGACGAGCTTAATAGTAAAAAAAATAAAATGAAAGGGAGCGAACTGCTCATAGTGTTGATAAAAAAAATCAATTATTATGAGGAACTAAAAAAAGAAGGAGAATTCAAGGCTCAAAGCAAGATCGAAAATCTCAAGGAATTGATTCTGGCAGTTCAAGAGTTTGAAGAAAATAATGAAGATAAATCTCTAACTGCCTTTTTAGAATATGTTGCCTTAATTACAGATATTGACCTTTACAAAGGAGAAGAGGATGTCGTTACAGTTATGACCCTTCATAGCGCCAAAGGTTTAGAATTTCCGGTGGTTTTTATTACCGGTTTTGAGGAAGGTATCTTTCCGCATTCTCGCTCCTTAAATAGTGAGGAAGAATTAGAAGAAGAAAGAAGGTTATGTTATGTGGGGATGACCAGGGCTAAAGAAAGGATATATTTGACTTATGCCTGGAGAAGAAATTTAAATGGCAATACCTTGTTCAATACTGTTTCACGATTTATTTCTGAGATTCCAAAACATCTTATAAAAAAAGCAGATATGGAAAAAGTTGAAGAGATTCCCTCGCTTAATATTAGAAGGGAAAAAATTGAGGTAGTAGTAGGATCTAAGATAAGACATTTGGATTGGGGAATAGGGGTTATATTAAATAAGATAGATACTGAAAATGATATTTTTATAACCGTGGATTTTGAAAGGGTGGGACTAAAAAAATTATCGATGAATTTTGCACCATTAGAGAAAGTATAATAAA
>CAYTVM010000084.1:0-6997 GCA_964441685.1 uncultured Atribacterota bacterium
CCCTTTTCCTAATCCTCTTTTACTCATTTGATATCACCTCTCGGGCTAATTTTTTATAAGCTATCGCCCCTTTGGATTTTGCATCATACAGAACAACGGGCTTGCCATAGCTGGGGGCTTCGCTCACTCTGACATTCCGCGGAATGACTGCCTTAAATATCTTTCCTTTGAAATATTTTTGGACTTCCATAACAACATCGCGGGAAAGATTTGTACGGCTATCATACATGGTCAGCAAAATCCCTTCGATTTCTAAAGATGAATTTAAATTTTCTCTGACCAGGCTTATGGTATTTAACAATTGACCAATGCCTTCTAAGGCATAAAATTCACACTGTATGGGAATAATAACCGCATCGGCAGCAGTAAGAGAGTTTAGGGTCAAAAGGCCTAGAGAAGGTGGACAATCAATGATGATGTAGTCATAATCATTCTTAATTGATTTAATCGCGTGTTTTAATTTGTTTTCCCGAGATATATAATTTACTAATTCTATTTCGGCCCCGGCTAATTGAATGGTGGAAGGCAGAATATCTAAATCTTTCACCTGAGTTGACAAAATAATTTCTTTTGCGGGAGCTTGGTTAATTAAAACATCATAAATACATCTTTTTACTTTTATTTTATCCAAACCTATACCAGTGCTGGCATTTCCCTGGGGATCTATGTCTATCAATAAAGTTTTTCTTTTATTTAAAGCCATGGAAGCACTTAGGTTTACCGCAGTAGTAGTTTTACCTACTCCACCCTTTTGGTTTGTAATTGCCAAGATTTTGGTCATAAAAATTCTCCTAATGAGCTATGACTTATCGTTTTGCGTTTTTTATTTTTCTTTTTATTACTATTTACTAAATGGGGCTTACGGGAAAAGATAATTCCTCTACAATTAAATGATAGTTACTCATATTTAGACAAAGAACATTTGTTCATGGTAACCAATGTTCCACGTGGAACGTCTATCTATTAATACACACTCTAAAGTTTTCAGATTTTAGTTGCAAGCTACAAGATTTTACGGCTCACCGGTTGGTAAATTCTCAAAATAACATTAAGATAATGCAAATCGATTATCAATCTTGCTCTAATTTTAAATTTTGAATATTGTTTTTGCGTTTTTATTTTTAGTATCTATTTTTTTCGATATATTACTTATATTATCAAAAATATTTCAAAAACACAAAGGTCTTTTATGGGGGAGACCTTCTTTTCTGGGGTATTTTAAGGGAGTGCCTTTTATTTTCTTGATTACTAAAAGGTATCTTTCCTGATTTATAAAGGGAATTCGAATATTTTCCACCCCAATCAGCTCTCCGCCTAAAAGTTGAACTGTCTTGAGAGCTTTATCGATTTCTTCATTATACGATCTTCCCTTTTGCGCTACAAATAATCCTCCCACCCTTACCAGAGGAAGGCAATATTCACTTAGAGTGTTCAAAGGGGCTACCGCTCTGGACAGGGCTATATCGTATTTTTCCCGGTAATTAGGGCATTTTCCAAAAACTTCTGCTCTACCATCAAGTATCTCAACTTGTTGAAAATTCATTTCTTCTATTATTTTTTTTAAAAATATGATCTTCTTCTTTCTTGCTTCCAGGAGAGACAAACTAATTGAAGGGCAGGTTATTTTAATGGGTATTCCTGGGAAACCAGCGCCTGTACCTACATCAATAATACTTATTCCCTCTATGTTAACATTCTTATTTATAACCTTTATACAGCTAATAGAATCTAAAAAGTGCTTAATAATTATTTCCTGGGGCGTTTTTAAAGAAGTTAAATTTATTTTTTGGTTCCATTGAATCAATAATTCTAAATATCGAGAAAATTTTATAATCTGCTCTTTATGAAGATTAATTCCCATTTTTTGGGCATTGTTTATTAAAATATTTTCATCTTCTTTTAACAAAAAAGATTCTCCTTATTTATTTCATCATTTAATTGACTGGTTGGTTGGTTAACTAGCGCGTACAATAAGACACGATAGGCTATGTCTTTGCCCTGCCAAAGTAAGAATTTAAAAAGAAATCTATTATTCAAAATCAAAGGCTTTATCGCGTATATTGTGATTTTTGTGTAATATCTTTTTAATATAGGAGCAAATTTAACCTTTCCGGGTTTTATCCGTCCCTTTTAACGGATTCAATAAACCGAACCCTTTACCGTTGACTTCTGAATTCTGAATTTTTTCTCTTTTCCTTCTTTGTAATACATCATATATTACGTAATATTACAACCTATAATGTTCACTCACTAACGACTATTTGCTATAGACTAATATCACTTTTCCACAATTTATCCACATAAATGAAATAATATTAAATATTATAATTTAAATCCATTTTAATTCAAAAATTAAAAAACTACAATCAAAAAACTTTTTTAATTGGTAAGGTCATGATCTGTTGTAACAAATAAGATAACTAAACATTTTACATAAGTACTTTTTTGTCTTATTTTTTTATAGGAATATTTGATTCAGCTAAGGGAAGAGCTTAAAGGCTTTAATTGTAGCTAATTTAAAGTTTTCCACAGTTTATTCACAATTGGTTTTAAAATGTTCCACGTGGAACATTGATCTTTTATGAAATGCTTTCTGAGATATTATATAAAATTAATTTATTATTTCCCGATACAAAAACGAGAAAATATATCGTTTACTATTTCATCGCTTACGGAATCCCCGGTTATTTCGCCAAGCGAATCCATAATTTCCTTTAAGTCAAAAGTTAAAAGATCATGAGGCATTTTCTTCTTTATCCCTTCAAATATATGTTTTAGGCCTTGTTTAGCTCTTTTTAAAGCCTCCGCCTGTCTAATATTGTTTATAATTATTCCATTTTGTGGCATCTCTATTCCATTAAATACTATTTTAGCTAATTCTTCCTCTAATTGCTCTATCCCGGTCTGGTCTTTTAATGAAATCCTTATATCCTCTTTAATGTTTAAGAGCTCGAAAAGTTTTTGTTTTTCTATCTTCTCTTCAAGATCTATTTTATTTTCAATAATGACAACTTTTTTATTTCTTTCTTTTGCTTTATTTATTTCCCGAATAACATTCATGTCTTCTTCGGAAAGAGGAGTATTTACATCAAACATCGTTAAAATCAGATCAGCTTTATCTAAAAAGTTTTTCATCCTATTCAAGCTTATCTTTTCAATAATATTTTCCGGGTTTTTAAACCCGGCAGTATCTATAACCTTAAAAGCTATTCCTTTAAGGTTAATTAATTCTTCAATTGAGTCTCTAGTTGTCCCCGGCAAGTGGGTAACAATAGCACGATTTTCTCTTAATAGGGTATTAAAAAGACTGGATTTTCCGACATTAGCTTTCCCAACAATTACGGTGTTTATTCCTTCTTTTAATATTTTTCCGTAATCCAGGGTAGAAAGCAGAAGCGAAACTTCTTCTAAAATGTTTTTTATTCTTTTCTGTATTTCTGTTGAGTCCAATTCCTCAATGTTCTGGTCGGGAAAATCCATGGGGGCCTCAATTTCTGCAGTAATCCTCAACACTTTCTCTCTTAGACTAATAATTTTATCCTTTAAATTACCTTCTAACTGTGCCAATGAAGAATTTAAACCTTTTTCGGTTTTAGCTTGAATAAGATCAATGACTGCTTCGGCTTGACTTAAATCAATTCTGCCGCTTAAAAAGGCTCTTTTAGTAAATTCTCCCGGTTCAGCCACTCTTGCCCCACAATTAATTATTGTTTCCAGAACTTTCCTGAGAGAGAGCATCCCTCCATGACAATTAAATTCTACAATATCTTCTCGTGTGTAAGTTTGGGGTTTTTTCATTAAAACCAAAATAACCTCGTCAATTTTCTTTCCACTTTCAGGATCTATTACAAATCCAAAATGAGCGCTATAGCTAAAGAAACCTTTAATCTTTGTTTTATTTAAATTTTTATCTCTAAATAATTCTTGGGCTATCCCCAAAGCTTTTGGACCGCTTATTCTGACAATACCGATTCCGCTTTCTCCGATTGGAGTAGAAATAGCAGTAATAGTATCATTTTCCCAAAACTTCATAAGCATTCTCCTTAACTGGTCGTTATTGGATAGTGATTCGTATCGTATATTGTGTATCGAGCATCGTATGAATAAAATCAGAATTCAATAATATGGCTACGACGATGCCTCGTTCCCAAAACAGAACAGATGTTCACGCTTTCATTAGGACAGGCTTGCTCTTCCATTAATCGATAATTTATAGTTAATCGGTTTTCGGCTATTATAGGGACATCTTACAACACGCCCCTATTTTTTCTCTCAAGTATTTCTTGCCCAGCTAACCCGGTAACTAATTATAAACACTTTTTGTTATTTTCTTCTTTGCTATGCTTTTGATGCTTATTGCTCTTTTCTATCTTACTTTTTGGATTATGGTTTCTTCATCATATATTATATAGTAATAAAAAAGCATAAAAAAATTAATATTCATCCTGAGGATAATATCTAACTTCTTATGCTTGTTAATAATTCTTTATTATTCTTCTTCTGTGTTATTTATATTATTTCCGTTTTCTTTTAGGGCTATAACAATTTTTCTAAAAGGCTCTGTCCCCTCACTATAAGTAACCAACAAAGGGTCTTCCTGTAAAACAAGATGAACTATTCTTCTTTCGGCTGAATTCATAGAATAAAGATCAATCTTTTTCCCGGTTCTTTTTACTATCTCGGCTTTTTCATGGGCGTATTTAGAAACGGTTTCCTCTCTTTTCTCTCTATAGCCCTCGGTATCAATAATTATTCTTTTTCGCTCAGATTCGTCAATTTCTTTATTAACTATAACATTAACAATATATTGAAGGGCATCAAGGGTATGTCCATGCTTTCCAATTAATATTCCTGAATTAGAGGTTTTTATCTCTAAAACAATTTCTTCAGTCCCTTCTTTGTTAATTATCTGTACTTCGCCGTCATCTGTAATAAAATTTATTATTTTTTCCAAAGTTGCTTTAGCTTTTTCTTGATGGCTTGTTTTAAAGTTATTAATATTTCCCAAATCTGTCCCCTCTTTTACATCTAACCATTTTTGTGAATTCAGAGATATAATCTTGTTGCTCATCATATAATTGGTCAAGCGGTTCGCCGGTCACCCGGTCTTCCTGTAACTTATGTCATACGTGATTTCTAATATGTAATTATAACAACTAAATTGTAATTAGAAACTTATCACTAATTACACATTGCTGTATTTCTACCCGCTCTACGCTTTTCCACTTCGTGAGAAACGATTCACGAGATACGAATTTGGCTCTTTGCTCTTAAATTTCCAATTTAATTAGACAAATTATATTAATCCAAGCTGTAAGCTTTGGGTGAGGCTTATTCGCTAACGACTAAATTATTTCTTTTTTCCTTTTTTATATTTCTTGGTTTTTGCCTTGCCGCCGGAAGGGTTTCCCCCGCCTACTGCTTCATATCCCGGAATCCAGGGTTCTTCTTTAATGATTACTGGTTTTTCCGGCTTTTGTTCAGATATTTTCTCTTTTTTACCCGAAACAATATCTTTGGGCATTTCAACTATGGTAGGGGTTTTCTTGTTGATCAGATACTGCTGTCCAATCCCTAAAAGGGTAGAGGCAAACCAGTATAGTGTCAAACCGGAAGGCAGAGTGAAACTCATAAAGCCAATCATTAAAGGCATCATGATGGTCATCATCTTCTGAGTCTGTTGGGCAGACCCTTCGTCTTTACCCATAGTACCACCAGGGGAGGTCATCTTTTGTTGAATATACATGGAACCTCCTATTAAAAAGGGCATTATCCCAAGGTATTGTATTCCAAAAATTCCACTACCTGGTAGCCGGATTAATTGGTCTGGTGCAGCCAAGCCCGCAACGATTTTGGGTACACCCTCAACCATAATTTGAACTTGCCTGGGTATCCATAAAAAACCTCCGTCTATTTTGCCAAAAGTATCTAAATATTCAAATTTTCTTAAAACCTGGAAAAGCAAAATCAATATGGGCATTTGAATTAACAAAGGTAAGCAACCGCTCATGGGATTGACTTTATGTTCCTTGTACAAAGCCATCAACTCTTTATTTAATCTTTCCTTATCGTTTTTATATTTATCCTGCACTTCCTTCATTAAGGGCTGGATCTTCTGCATCTCCCGCATGGAAACCATCTGTTTTTGCATTAAAGGATATAAGATTAATCTGATAAGAACGGTCATCAAAATAATAGCGATACCGTAGTTGTGGGTAAAGCTATAAAAAAATACTATTACTTTGGCGAAAATATCGCCTAAAGAACTCCATAAACTTCCCAAATGTTTTTCTCCTTTATCTTATTTACATTACATTATTATGTTTAATTTTTATTTTTTTACGTGAAAAAACCCTAAAAGAATCGGGAAGGGGGTCATAGCCGCCCGGATTAAAAGGGTGACAGCGCAACATTCTCCCCACAGAAAGCCATAGTCCTTTTAAAAAGCCGTATTTTTTCAGGGCCTGTGCGGCATATTCAGAACAAGTGGGATAAAACCTACAGGTAGCAGGTTTTAAAGGGGATATGTATTTTTGGTAAAAACCTATTAATAAAACAATTATTTTTTTCATATTATAAAATATTTAATGAAACTCTATTTTTCCTTAAAGGTATAAAAAGCATAGATTTCTTTATCTTGGTTTAAATCTCCTATCTGCTGCTTTTTTATAAAAGCACTTTCCCTTTATAAAAAGGCTTTCTAAATCATGACATATCTCAAAATAGCTTGATTCTATGATATTGTTTTTGGCCAGTACAATTATATCATATCCTAAAGATAATTTCTTGTTTGCCAGCCGGAATGCTTCTTTCAATCGTCGCTTTATCTTATTTCTAATGACTGCTTTCCCTGTCTCTTTTTTTACTATTATCCCGAGTCTATTAAAATTATAATCGTTTTTTAAAATGAATGTTATTAAGTTTTTCCCTTCAATTCTTATGCCTTCCGAAAAAACCTTCTTAAATTCAATAGTTTTTGATAATTTTTCTTTTATCA
>CAYTVM010000085.1:0-6967 GCA_964441685.1 uncultured Atribacterota bacterium
AATGTGATAAGGGACAGAGTGCTAACTTAATAAATCGGTACCTTTTTCTAATTTTTTATAATAGGTCTGATAAATTCAGATTCCCAATATCTTATCATTCCCCTTCCATCTAAAAACCAGAAACTTTCCCTTTAAAATGAAGGGTTTTTGAATATAAGTGTAGTATTTTAGAACAGAGAGTAAAGTATGAGTTGATATCTAAGCTTTCAGGTAAAAGAACTGTTATTGGAATTTTATTAATCTTTATATGAAGAATCACATTTTGATAAGAAAAAAAGGAAAACGTTGTATGGTTGAATATAGGGTAATAAAACCCAGAGATAGTTCTCTTAAAGATCCAATAAAATTACAGAAAAACGAAAAAGTAGAATGTGGAGAAGAATATAATGAAAATAAAAATTGGTCTGGCTGGATTTGGTGCAAAATTAAAAATAATGCAGGATGGGTTCCAAAACAAATAATAGAAAAATATGGAGACAAAGGCATTTTATTAGAAGATTATAATGGAACCGAATTTGATATAAAGGTGGATGAGATATTAATAATGGAAAGGGAACTAAATGGTTGGGTATGGGGCTTTAAAAAAGAAACCCCAAATACAAAAGGATGGGCACCATTAGATTATTTAGAAAAGATATGAGCCATATGGAATTATATAAAATAAAATAACCTAAGAATAATATAAACATTAAAGGACTAATATGATGGTGGCAGTTATATACTGACATAATGCAAATTACATTTGACAGAAGCGAAAGGACCTGATAGTATTTTAAAAAATGTTAAGGAGTAAATAAGGTGGTTTCAAAAAAAGTATTTTCTAAAATAACAGATTACTTTAATTATTTTTTCTTCTCCTTTACCACCGATGTTTATGCCTTAACATCTTAGCAGTTTAAAAAAAGATATTATAGGCATAGACATCGGTTTAACGCCTATAATATCTTTATATTTTATCATATTTATATATGAAATGAAGGTTATAGGTTTTTCTATTCCTATGACCTTTTTTATTTTATATGAACAACTTTACTGGAAAATCATTCTTTAAAATTGGTCCCGGACATATGGATAGATTGTCCGGAAGTATTTAAATAATAATTCAGTCCAATAACTCTAAAATCCAAAAGGAAATAGGATAGGGTTTTTGAGAAAATATAAATTTTAAAATTAATTTATATAAATAAAATAAAACCAGAAGGAGAGTAAATTTAAATGATTATTGTAATGAATGGCAAAACCAATGATTCTGATTTAAACAATTTAGTTAATAAATTGAATGAAATGGGACATGAGGTAAATATTATTCGAGGAGAAAAGCGAATAGTTGTGGGAGTTATCGGAGACGTAGAAAATTTGGTTTCAGTACCCTTTTATGCTTTCAAGGGGGTAGAAGAGATAATTCGTATCATGAAACCTTACAAGTTAGCCAGCAGAGAATTCAAAAATACTAATACAACTATTAAAGTAAAGGGGGTAACCATTGGAGGAAAAGAAGTAATAGTGATGGCCGGACCCTGCGTGGTAGAAAATGAACAACAGATATTTAAAACAGCGCGTCAAGTTAAAGCTATAGGAGCGAAGGTATTAAGGGGAGGAGCCTTTAAACCTCGTACCTCCCCTTACAGTTTTCAGGGATTAGGTGAAAAAGGTTTAAAATTATTGGCAGAAGCAGGGAAAGAGAACGATTTGGTAATTGTAACTGAAGTGATGTCAGTTAATCAGATAGATTTAGTAGCTGAATATACCGATATATTCCAAGTGGGTGCTCGTAATATGCAAAATTTTGTATTATTGAAAGAACTGGGCAAGACTAAAAAACCAATATTGCTTAAAAGAGGCATGTCAGCTTTTTTGGAAGAATTATTATTATCGGCAGAATATATTTTAAGCCAGGGAAATTCTAAAGTAATATTGTGTGAAAGAGGAATTCGTACTTTTGAAAATTATACCCGAAATACATTGGATTTAAGTGCCATTCCTGCTTTAAAGCAATTGAGCCACTTGCCGGTTATAGTGGACCCCTGTCATGGCACAGGCAGATGGAAATTGGTAAGTCCGATGGCAAAGGCAGCTATAGCTGCCGGGGCAGACGGGCTTATTATTGAAGTTCATCCTGAACCCAAAAGCTCGTTGAGTGATGGAGCTCAAACTTTAAAATTTGATACCTTTACTCAATTGGTGAAAGAATTAAAACCTATAATTCAGGCAGTAGGAAGAGAATTTGATTCACCTTAGCAATATAATATAATATAAAATAAATAAGAACAGATACCTATTTTTAAAGCCTTTAAATCGCATTAACCATAAGAGTTTCTGCCTTACCTCCTAAATATTATTTTTAAAAAAAAGAGGACTTTTAAAACCTTTGTTGTAATAGTATTTAGATATAGAAAAATCGGAAAAGACTAATTTTTATAGCTGCTGGTGATGATTTAACAAGGTAAATATATATTCTTGAAGTATCAAAAAACCTTCCCCTTGATACAAATCGGTTTACCATGAGAAAGGAAATGATCCATGGCTGTTTCTTATTATTACCTGATTGCTCCTTCGATTTTTGGATCGTTCAGTATATTATGGCGGGAATCCGGTGGAAAATCCAAAATATTCAGAATTATTCTTTCTGAAGATATTGATTCAGCTTCAGAACTAATTCAAAATAATTTTTCTGCTACCTGTCAATCAATGAATCCAACCATCCTCCATTTGGTGAATCTTATGCAAAGTTTTCTATCCGGTCAATGGGTAAAATTCGATCTTAACCTATTAGCTTTTGAAACATGTTCTAACTTCCAGCAACGTGTTCTTCTTGCTGAAAACAATATCCCCAGGGGATGGGTTAGCACCTATGGCAGAATAGGAAAGCATATAGGGGTTAGCAGGGGGGCACGGGCTGTTGGAAATGCTTTGGCAGGTAATCCCTTCCCCATTATCATTCCCTGTCATCGAGCCATTAGATTTGATCGGACACTGGGAGGATATCAGGGAGGCATGGAAATGAAGCGAGCCTTACTTGAATTTGAAGGAATAAAAATATCTAAAACAGGAAAAGTAATTGCACCGAGATATTATTATTAGAACGGTTTTATATTTTCTGAATAGATTTTGAGTTTTAACTAATATGAATTATCTTGTAAGGTTTAAATGGTTTTACGGCTAGTTTGGTATAAATTTTAAAAGGAATTATTCAAATATTATGATAAATCATTGGAAAAGAATCACTATAATTATGCCCCTATTGATTGGTTATATCGGTTTAGACCAATTTACAAAATACCTTGCAAGAAAAATACTCGTTCCCGGTTCTGTTATTCGTTTTCTGGGTGATACGGTTAGATTACAGTATGCCGAAAACAAAGGGATTTATTTGAGCCTTGGCTCTAAATTACCTGATGAGATTAGATTCTGGTTTTTTACCGTGGCTGTATCTGTTATGCTTTCTTTTTTGTTCTTATTTTTAATTTTTTCGAAAAAAATGTCATTTTTCCCAACCATCGCTTTGACTCTTATATTATGTGGCGGAATTGGTAACTTGATTGACCGAATATTCCATCAAGGCGTGGTTATCGATATGATTAATTTCGGTATTGGAAATTTACGAACCGGCATACTTAATTTGGCGGATTTAGCAGTCACTTTTGGTGGCGGATTGATGGTTTACCATGTATTATTTAATGACAACCTGAACAATTTATCATCCACTGATGAAAATCAGTTTTCTGATTAGCCACGACTTCTTTTAAATTCTGTAAGGAAAAAACTGTATTTTTAAAAAAAGAAGGATTTTATAAGTCTTTTATCGTATTAATATTAAGGTGTAGAAAAATTGAAAAAGAATCATCCTTCTCACCGCTGATGGCGACTTAATAAGGTAAATATATATTCTTAAAATATAACAAACGAAACGTCTCTTTGTTTTTCTAAGAAAGTTGATAGATAAATAAAAGAGAGGAGAGAAAAATGAAGAACAGGAAGAACCTTTCAATCGTTCAAATGAACGACAGCCATGCCTATTTTGATTTGCACCAGGAAATGTTTTGGCAGGGTGACCATGCGGTATACCGTCCCGCGGGAGGTTACGCACGCATCGCCACCATCTTAAAACAGATTCGGGCTGAGAGCCAGGGGCACATTCTCTTTTGCGACTGCGGTGATACCATGCACGGCACCTATCCTGCCCTGGACACACAGGGACAGGCCTTGATTCCTATCTTGAATGCATTGGGGCTTGATGCCATGACAGCACACTGGGAATTTGCTTATGGTCCAGAGGTATTTAAGCAGCGGGTTGCTGAACTTAATTATCCAATGCTGGCAAGCAATGTCTATAATAAAGAGACAAAGAAGCCGGTCTATCGGTCCTATGCAGTAAAAGAGATTGGCGGATTACGGATCGGCCTTGTAGGGATAGCCTCAAATATTGTGGACAAAACTATGCCGCCTTCTTTCAGCAAAGGGATATCCTTTACCCTGGGCAGAGATGAACTTCCGCCAATTGTCGATAGGTTACGCACTCAGGAAAAGGTGGACTTAATTATTTTGGTCTCCCATCTGGGATTTCCTCAGGAAATGAAGCTTTTATCCGAGGTGCCTGGTATAGATATTTGTTTAAGCGGCCACACCCATAACCGTCTTTATAAACCGGTTCTCAATGGGAAAACGATTGTGATACAGTCAGGCTGCCATGGTTCTTTTTTGGGTCGTCTGGATCTTGAAGTGAATGATGGACAAATCGTCGATTACCGACACCGGTTAATTGAAATCGAAGCAGCAATACAACCTGACCCTAAAGTAGATGAATTGATAAGACAGGCGCTCGCACCCTATAAGAATGATCTTGCAGAAATTGTCGGTGAAACTGCCACAGCACTCAACCGGAGAACAACCCTGGAGGCCACTATGGACAATTTTCTCCTTCAAGCTTTACTCGAAAGTACCGGTGCACAGTTGGCATTTTCCAATGGCTGGCGTTACGGCGCACCGATAGTTCCAGGGAAGGTAACCTTAAACGACCTTTACAATATGATTCCCATGAATCCACCTGTCTCAACCATAGAGTTGACAGGAAAAGAAATCAAGGCGATGTTGGAGGAGAATCTCGAAAGGACCTTTTCATGCGATCCATATCAACAGATGGGTGGATATGTCAAGCGTTGTCTCGGTCTTCATGTTTACTTTAAGATAGAAAACTCTTCAGGAAACCGTATTCAAAAACTATTTATAGGCAATGAAGAGGTGCAGCCTGACCGCTACTACACCGCAGCATTCGTCACCATGCAAGGGGTCCCTCAAAAATATGGCCGCAATCGTGAAAACCGGTCGGAGCGTGTTATAGATACGTTGAGGGCATACCTGGTTAAGCATCACCCCCTTTACGCAGAACTTAAGGGGACCTTTACGGTAGTGTAAGAGGAATTTTGACATGGTTGGAGTGGGAAAGAAAGGGAGATGTAAAATGAAGTTATTATCATGGAATGTGAATGGACTTCGGGCTATTTATAAGAAGAATTTTATGGATTGGTTTATAGAAAAAAACGCAGATATTTTTTGTATTCAGGAAACAAAAGCGCATCGCGAACAATTACCGGATGATCTCATAGACAGAGAAGGATATTCGAGCTATTTTGCCCAGGCAGAGAAAAAGGGATATAGCGGAGTGGCTCTCTGGACTAGAAAAAAACCAGAGAGCATATTATATCAACTAAATATTCCCCAATTTGACCTTGAAGGTCGATTGATTCAAGCAGATTATGCTGAATTTACCTTATTTAATATTTATTTTCCTAATGGCAAAGCTTCCAAAGAAAGATTGCAATTTAAGTTGGATTTTTACGAAACCATTCTAAAAAAAATGGATGACTTGTTAAAACAAGGAAAGAAGATTGTTATCTGTGGTGACGTCAATACGGCTCATCGCGAAATTGACCTGGCCCGACCCAGGGAAAATGAGAAAATATCCGGCTTTTTACCTGAGGAACGTGCGTGGATCGATCGATTAATGGAACGGGGATTTATTGATGCATTCAGAAAAATCCATCCCGAAAGTGGCCATTACAGCTGGTGGGATTATAAAACAAAGGCTAGAGAACGGAATATTGGATGGAGAATTGACTATTTCTTTATCAGTACTCACTTAAAAGAACATTTAAAGTCTGCTTTTATTGAATCAGAAGTTTTGGGTTCTGACCATTGTCCCATTGGTATTGAATTGGATTTTAATCATTGAACTTATCCAATTAAAAAATGGTATAATAAAATATGTCAAAACAATCTATAGACGCATCAGCGCATATGGAAGGAGTGCCTCAATCAGAACAGTTATTTCCTGTTGAAAGGGAACATACCCGTTGTGTTACCGCCCTAAACCGCACTGGCATTCTCACGCTTCTTCCGAAATCAGAAAGCATTGGGGTGATTGGAATAGATGGAAGAGAATATCCTGTACCAACCCAAGAACAGGATGTAGAACTATTTGCTCATAATAGAGGGTTTGTAGGCAGAAAAGCTCCGCTTCCTTACTTGTAAGTAAACCCTATTAACAATAATTTCTCTGTTATCGTGAGCTTTCGAAGAAAGCAAGGTAATTTTTATCTTCCAACTATTTTTTAAAAAAAGAAGGATTTTATTAACCTTTTATCGTATATATAATATGTAATAAGTAAAATGTTTCACGTAAATTAAATATTAAATATTTTATAAATCTATTGATCTTAATATTGTATTCTATTTCTTCTGAATATTTTTTATAGTGATGTAAATAAGTAAGGCTAATTCTTGTTAAAATATTCGAGAAAGTGAACAAAATTAATATTTAATAGGAGGTGCGAAATGGGAAACGTATACAAAATTGTCGAAATTGTGGGTACCAGCGAAAAATCATGGGAAGATGCAGCAAGAGTTGCATTAGAAACTGCTTCTAAATCGATTGAGGAAATTAGGATAGCAGAAGTAAATAAGCTTGATA
>CAYTVM010000086.1:0-6871 GCA_964441685.1 uncultured Atribacterota bacterium
TATTATAATCCCTGGAGCATGCGGGGACCCCAGGGTGTTTCAGGCTCGGGATCTATTATTGAGAATAATCTTATCCTGACCAATGCCCATGTGGTGAGTGATCATACTTTCTTACAGGTCCGCAAATATGGAGAAACCGAACGTTACCAGGCGCAAGTCATTGCCGTTTCACATTTAACCGATCTGGCTCTAATAAAAGTAGAGGACCCTGCCTTTTTTGAAGGGGAACCTGCTTTATTGTTTGGTGACTTACCTGAAATCCAGCAGGAAGTCCTGGTCTATGGATTTCCCATGGGTGGTGATATGTTGAGTATTACCAAAGGAATTATTTCCCGAATTGAACATCAGCCTTATGTCCATAGTTCTTCGTCGTTTTTAGCCGGTCAAATCGATGCGGCCATTAATCCAGGCAATAGTGGTGGTCCGGTTCTGGTTGATGATAAGATTGTGGGTGTGGTCATGCAGGGCATTTCTTCTTCCCAGAATATCGGCTATATGGTACCGGTCCCGGTTATTCGTCACTTTTTTGATGATTTAAAGGATGGTACTTATGATGGTTACCCCAGCCTGGGAGTGAGTTTGCAGGATATGGAAAATCAGGGTATAAGAAAATATTATCAAATGGAAGAAGGATTAAGCGGTGTTTTGATCAATCAGATTATTCCCGGATCTCCGGCAGACGGATATTTACAGGCAGGCGATATCTTGCTTTCCATCGGAGATTATGCGATTGGTAATGATGGAACCATAGAATTCCGTACCAATGAACGGACCCAATTGACTTATGTCATTCAGCAAAAGCAGATTGGAGAGAATATTCGGATGGAAATTTTAAGAGAGGGCAAAAAAATATCTCTCGATTTAAATCTCTCCCGTTCTTTAAAAAAAGATCAACTTGTTCCCATGGAAGAATATGAAACATTACCTTCTTATTATATTTATGGCGGTCTGATTTTTTGTCCCTTGAGTAAAAATTTATTGGATATCTGGGGTGCACAGTGGTATCAATCTGCACCCAAGGAATTAATTTCCCCCTTTCTAAATAGTAATATTCCCGAAAGGGAAAATCAACAGGTGGTGGTTTTATTAAAAGCTCTCGCCGCTAATGTGAATCAAGGCTATCAAAATGTAAATAGCTGGGTGGTAGAGAAAGTCAATGGCGAAAAAATATGGAATTTAAGGGAGTTAATAGAAAAAGTTGAAAACAGCCTGGATCCTTATATGATATTTGAAGATAAATGGGGTCAACAAATTGTGATTGACCGGAAAATGGCAGAGGATACCCATCAGGAAATTCTGGGAACCTATCGGATTCCTTTTGATCGTTCAGAAGATTTAGAAAAATAAAAGAAGTTAGTTTAATTTTTCATAAAAGATTTAACCGTGGCACCATATCAAGTACAAGGAGGAGGGAAAAATGGCAAAAATAAAACCAAGAGTCATTGAGACAGATGAAGGTATACAAGGTGACTTTAATGTCACTATTTATGATAAAATGCAAAGGGGTTTAAGAGATAAAGGATGGATTGAAACAAACAGCATCATTGCCTTTGGTATTGACTCCGGATTAGTATTAGAGATCGGTCCTGGTCCCGGTTATTTAGGGCTTGAGTGGCTAAAAAAAACAACCAATACTCATTTGAAATGTGTGGAAATCAGCCCGGATATGATAAAGATTGCTGAGAAAAATGCGAGAGAATACCATTTTATAGACCGGGTTGAATATAAAGAAGGAAAGGCCGAAGTGATTCCCTTTGGTGATAATATGTTTGATGCGGTATTTAGCAACGGATCATTACATGAATGGCCGGATCCCATGAAAGCATTTAATGAAATCCATCGTGTTTTAAAAAAAGGAGGAAAGTTTTTTATCAGTGATATGAGACGAGATATGAATCCTTTTATGGTGTTCTTCTTAAAAATGAGTGCAAAACCGAAAGAGATACGCCCTGGTTTAATTTCTTCTATTCATGCTGCCTATACCCAAGAGGAGATAATGGTTCTCTTGATTAAAACACCATTAAAAAAGGCTATGGTCTCAAAAAATATGATTGGTATTGAAATAAAAGGTATCAAATAAATGGTGAGATGAAGTGTCGACTATATCGGGAAGGTGATAGGAAATGCCAGGCGAAAAGGATGAATGATATATGAGAAAAGAAGTAAGAAGAATTGATAGTAAGTCATCAAGAACGGCAGGATTTATTTGTATGTATAGAGCCGCATCATATCTGGAGAAAAATGAATTATATAAATCAGAAGACTATATTGCGCCAAAATTACTACCGGTACCGCTTAAATTCCTTATAAAATACAGACTGATAAATTTTAAGTGGCCTTTTTTCCCCAAGGGGATTTATGAGTATATCATTGCCAGAACAATATACCTGGATAATATTTTTAAAGAATCGATTGAAAACAGTATCGATCAAATTCTTCTTTTTGGTGCTGGATTTGATACGAGGGCTGTACGTTTTGCTGAAAAAAATATGAAAACAAAAATATTTGAATTAGATACGCCGTATACGCAAGCAGCAAAAATAGAGCAGTTTAAAAAGAAAAATATTCCTATTCCTCAAAATACTATTTTCATACCCATTGATTTTCATGTTGATTCGGTATCTGAAAAACTGGAATCAAGTGGATTTAATCGAAATAAAACCACCCTATTCATCATGGAAGGTATCATCCAGTATTTGAATAAGGAAGCGGTAGATGAATTATTTAAATTAATATATGAACTTTCAGTGCCCGGAAGTAGAGCGGTTTTCGATTATATTTATGCCTCAGTATTGAGAAGAGAAAATATTTATTATGGTGAAAGCAATATTTATAAAAAAGTAAATAGTGCCCGGGAGCCATGGTTATTTGGTATAGAAAAAGGAGAAACGGAAGCATTTGTAAAAAATTACCATTTTCAGTTAATCCAGGATTTAAATTCTGAAGATTTGGAAAAAATGTTTTTTAGAGATGAATCCGGTAATGTTGTTGCGAAAATGAATGGCACACACTGTATTGCATATATAGAAAAATAGTTTTATCTACGCGGCACTCATGTAACAACTGATCCTTGATTTCATTCCTTTCGGTCATTTCACCCAAATTGCTCTCTCGTTGGTCGGGTAATTTTTTGAGTTTCGCCAAATGTAATATGCTATTTCCTGCCATAAGGAGTAAATAGAGATATGATGGAAAAAATTAAAATAGAACTTGGAGAGGTACAGAAAACTCTTTTATTGCCTCTATGGGGTAGAGCTGTTGAATCACAAAAAGAAGACCCCAGATTGGTTGATGGGATGGCCGTTGAAATAATCAATAAAATAGACTATGATTTTACAACCATAGCAAAAAACATTAATTGGTTGAGTCGATTTTCCTGGGTAGCACGTAGCCTTCATGTTGATAAAACAATTTTAGGATTTATTAAAGATAATCCCAAAGCCACCATTGTAAATATTGGCAGCGGTCTGGATACCACTTTTGAGCGAATAGATAATGGCCAAATTATATTTTACGACCTGGATTTGCCGGATGTGATTAATTTAAGAAAAAACTTTTTTCGGGAAAATGAAAGAAGAAAGACAATCTCCAGTTCTTTGTTTGAAGATAAATGGTTGTCTCAATTACAAATTAAGGACGGTATCCTGTTTATTGCAGCAGGTGTTTTTTATTTTTTTGATGAAAAACAAATAAAAGATTTTTTTATCTTAATAGCTGACCACTTTCCCGGCTGTGAAATATTCTTTGATTCAGCCTCATCGCTGGGAATAAAAATTGCTAATAAAAAGGTATTAAAAAAAGGCGGCATGGATGAAACTGCACTTTTAAAATGGGGAATAAAAAGTGCCAAATCAATTGAGAAATGGGACAATAGAATTCAACTGGTAAAAGAATTTCCTATGTTTGAAGGAATGAAAACAGGACTTCCTTTTAAGATGAAATACGGATTATGGATGTCGGACTTATTAAAAATCATGTCCATGGTTCACTTAAGAATAGGAAAATGAAAGAAAAGAGGTGAAATTTTAAGAGATGAATAATGATATTAAACATATGGAAAGAAGAATGATGCCAACAACTTATTTTATTATCTTATTATTATCATCCCTAGGATGCCACTTTGTGTTTCCGATATTAAAATATATTTTTCCACCATATCATTACCTGGGATTAGGACTAATTATTTTTGGAATTATAATAAACCTTTGGACGGATTCGCTTTTTAAGCAAAAACAGACGACGGTTAAACCATATGAAATACCAAATTTCTTTGTTGTTTCAGGACCATTCAAATTAAGCAGGCATCCCATGTATCTTGGCATGATGTCTATTCTATTGGGTATCGCAATTTTTCTCGGCTCGTTAATTACCTTTGTTTTTCCCATCGTATTTATAATGATAATGGAAAAACGATTTATTCCCCTGGAAGAAAAAAATCTTGAAAAGAAGTTTGGTAATCAATATATTGATTATAAGAAAAGAGTAAGACGTTGGATTTAAATAAGTTCCTTCGGGGCGTCGCAAATAAGAATCGTTATAAGCCTGCCGCCATAAGAAGAAAATTGAGGCGTAACATATGAATAAAATTGTTATTGGCATTATTTTTAGCATTATTGCTGGTATAATCGATGTGATACCCAATAATAGAAAAATTAATATGAAAAAGGAATGATGCAAGGTGTTAAAAGATAAGATAAATGGTTTCTTAAACAAAAAAAAGAGAGTATTTAGACCAGGTAAAAGAAACTGCCATTGATGATGCGGAGACCTTAAATAAGATTATTCAGGGATTGAAGTCTAAAAATGAATTCTTTCGTTATAATTGCCATAAAGTGATTTTTCAGATTAGCAAGACACATTCTCAACTATTATATTCTAAATGGGACTATTTTTTTGATTTGTTAGAAAGCCCCAATGCTTATCATCGAATGTCTGCCATAAATATTATTTCCCACTTGACCTATGCAGATACCGAGAAAAAATTTGATCGGGTTTTCGACCGGTATTTTCAATTTTTAGATGATAAGAGCATGATTGTTGCAAGGTACCTGGCTATAAGTGCAGCAATAATAGCTAAAAACAAACCTTATTTAGCTGAAAAGATTATGGAAAAGCTTTTAGAGATAGAGAACACCCATCATGAAGAAGAAAGAAAAGGCTTGATTAAAAGTGATATTATTCAATCTATTTCTGTTCTCTTTGACCAAATGGCTGAAAAAGAAAAAATAATATCTTTTGTTGAGAAGCAATTAAATAGCAGCAGTCCGAAAACCAGAAAAGCTGCAAAAGTTTTTTTAAATAAATTTGGAAAATAAAAATAGGGTTTAGGTTAATATGTCAAAAATGTTTTTAGAACCTGACAAATCGCTTTATACTTGCAATGCTGAAAACTGCCATAATTGTGGGTTGTCCGATAAATTAGTTTGCCATTTCAATATTAAACAATTATTTGGCTTTTTATTTGTAGTATCTCCTTCTTTTATTATTGCAGGAATCATTATTATTAAATTCAATCCTTTTCTGTTGTTCCCCTGGATAGTACTCATTCTATCTTATTTTGGATTTGTTGAAATAAGAGTTATGTGTTCGCATTGTCCTCATTATGCAGAATCAGAAATCAAAACATTAAAATGTTGGGCAAACTATGGTTCGCCAAAATTATGGAAATATAGACCCGGTCCCATGTCTTTGAATGAAAAAATAATATTTTATTTAGGCTTTACTATCATTCTGATTTATCCAATTACTTTTTTTATATTAGAAAATAGTTATACTTTTTTAGGACTATATTTTGTATTCATAGTTTTAAGTAAATTGGCATTAAATAAATATTATTGTACTCATTGTATTAATTTTTCCTGTCCACTTAATAATGTAAATGAGGAAATTAGAAATAAATTTTTCAGTAAAAATCCAATAGTAAGAGAGGCATGGAAAAAATATATACTGTAAATGTAAGAAGGCTATGAGGGAATGGGGAATGGCATTTCTTGCGTTGAAGAAAGGTAGATTGAATGAAAATTACCATCATTTACGGAAATCAAAGGAAAGAAAGTACCTATCATTGCGTTAAGATAATAAAAGATACTTTTCTGCTATATGAAGATGTCACCTTTACCGAGTTTTTCTTGCCCAGGGATATGCCCCATTTTTGTCTCGGTTGCTTTAATTGTTTTTTAACCGGTGAACAAAATTGTCCGCATTATGACCATGTTCTGCCGATTGTGAATACTCTACTCAACTCGGATGCCATTATATTATCCTCACCTACCTATGGACTAAATGTAACAGGTTCCATGAAGGCTTTGATAGACCATTTATGCTACATGTGGATGTCTCATCGGCCCAATGAAAAAATGTTTTCCAAAGTTGCCATGCTGGTATCAACCACGGCCGGTTTGGGAACCGGAAGCACGCTTAAAACGATGAAAAATACGGTGAATTTTATGGGAGCAAAACGTATCTATTCTTATGGGGTGGCAGTGGCAGCAGCAGGCTGGCAGGAAGTAAAGCCGGATAAAAAAAGTAAAATAGAACAAGTACTGACTAAAAAAACTAAAAAATTCTACCAGGCTGTAAAAAAGAGAGACAAGCTATCCTATCGGTTCCATACAAAAATCTTCTTTTTTATCATGAAACGGTTAATTTCGACCTATAATGATGAAAATTTTGATAAAAAATATTGGCAAAAAACGGGCTGGCTCGAAAAAGTGAAACCTTTTTAAAAAATGTGATAGGGGACGATTCTTTATCACATATTTATAAATGGGGTAAAAATAAAGGGAAAGCTTTGGAAAAACAAGAAACGCCAAACCGGTTAGTGTAAACTTTAGTGGGGTAGTTAGAAGAAAAAATATTATATATTATTAAT
>CAYTVM010000087.1:0-6859 GCA_964441685.1 uncultured Atribacterota bacterium
AAGAAGATGAAGAATTTAGAGGAACTAAAAAAAATTAGAGAGAGAGTAAGAAAAGATTTAGAATTACGTACCGGAAAGTATCGAATTAAGATTGTGGTTTGCCTGGGGACTTGTGGTATTGCTGCTGGAGCTCGAGAGACCATGAATACTCTTATCGATCTTATTGCCAAGAACGACACCTCCGATACTATAGTAACCACGGCCGGCTGTGCGGGTTTTTGCGAACAGGAACCCATGATTCAGTTGTACATGGAAGACAAGGAGCCAGTTGTATATGGAAAGGTTGATGTAAAAGCAGCCGAAGAAATATTTGAGAAACACGTTTTAAAAGGTGAAATTGTAGAAAAATATCTTTTTTCAAAGGGGAAATAATTATGGCATGTATCTGTAATGAAAAAGAAATTACTGATGAGCAAAAATATATACAACTCAAAAAGTTTATTGATGATAATAAAGAAAAAGAAGGCTATCTAATACCAGTACTCCATATGGCTCAGGCAATTTTTGGATATCTTCCATCAGAAGTACAGAAATTCGTAGCTAAAGAGATGAATGTATCGGTAAGTATGGTTAAAGGGGTAGTTACTTTTTACTCTTATTTTAAAAGTTTTCCTACTGGTAAACATAATATTACGGTATGTTTAGGAACAGCTTGCTATGTTCGTGGTGCGAAAAAAATATTAGAGGAGCTTGAAAAAAAACTGGGAATAAGTATTGGGGAAACTACTGAAGATAGAAGATTTTCTATAGGAGTGCAAAGGTGTTTGGGTGCTTGTGGGTTAGCTCCTGTTATTATGATTGATAAAGATGTCCACGGTCGGATATCGGCAAAAAAATTAAATAAAATTTTAGAACAATACAAATAGATAAGGTAGGAAATAATTAATATGTATAATTTTAGAACTCACGTTTTACTTTGCTATGGAGGGGCTTGCATCTCTTCTGGTGCAGAGAGTATTAAAGAGGTAATGGAGCAGGAAATTGCGAAGGCAGGGCTTCAAAATGAAATTGATGTAGTAACTACCGGGTGCATGGGAACTTGCGAATTGGGTCCGGTTATGGTTATTTATCCGGAGGGAATATTTTATCAGAAAGTTAAACCAGAAGATGCAAGAGAAATAGTACAGGAACATTTATTAAAAGGCAGGGTGGTCAAACGTCTCTTCTATAAAAAACCAAAAACAGAAGAGATGGTAGAGGCATTTAATAATATAGATTTTTTCAAACTACAGAGAAAAATAGCTCTCCGAAATTGTGGCATTATAAATCCACTCGATATTGAAGAATATATTGCTGCTGATGGATATATGGCTATAGGGAAAGTGCTGACCGAAATGACCTCACATCAAGTCATTGAAGAGGTAAAAAAATCAGGTTTGAGGGGACGAGGCGGGGCAGGATTCCCTACCGGTTTAAAATGGCAGTTTACTGCTGCTGCAAAAGGCGATAAGAAATATGTTTTATGTAATGCTGATGAGGGTGACCCCGGTGCCTTTATGGATAGAAGTATTTTAGAAGGCGACCCTCATAGCGTCATGGAAGCCATGATGATCTGCGGTTATGCCATTAGTTCGGATCAGGGATATATATATGTTCGAGCTGAATATCCTTTGGCAATAGAGAGATTATCAACCGCTATCGAACAGGCAAGAAAGAATGGTCTTTTAGGAAAGGATATTTTAGGTACCGGTTTTAATTTTGATATAGAAATAAGAATGGGAGCAGGTGCTTTTGTTTGCGGAGAAGAAACAGCATTAATGCGTTCTATTGAAGGAAAAAGAGGTCAGCCTCGTCCAAGGCCGCCTTATCCTGCCCAAAAGGGTTTATGGGAATGTCCTACAGTGTTAAATAATGTAGAGACCTATGCTAACATACCCTATATAATTTTACAAGGGGCTGAAGATTTTGCTTCTGTGGGAACAGAAAAGAGTAGAGGGACAAAAGTGTTCGCTTTAGCAGGAGATATTAATAATACAGGTTTAATCGAAATACCAATTGGCATGCCTTTGGGAACCATTATTTACGATATTGGAGGAGGTTGTCCTAATAATAAGAAATTAAAAGCAATACAAATTGGGGGACCTTCCGGGGGATGCGTTCCTGTCCAACATCTCAATGTAAAGGTTGATTATGAATCACTGAAAGAACTTGGGGCTATTATGGGTTCAGGTGGATTGATCGTCATGGACGAAGATACCTGTATGGTAGATTTAGCCCGTTATTTTATGGAATTTATTCAGGAAGAATCCTGTGGAAAGTGTACCCCTTGCAGAGAAGGTACCAGAATAATGTTGGAAATCCTCACCAGAATTTGTCAGGGAAAAGGTAAGATGGAAGATTTGGATACCCTGGAAGAACTGTCTTACCCAATAAAAGATAGTGCTCTTTGTGCTTTGGGACAAACTGCTCCTAATCCCATTTTATCTACCTTACGATATTTTAGAGATGAATATATAGAGCATATTCGAGATAAAAAGTGCCGGGCTGGAGTATGTGCCGAACTTGTCTATTCTCCTTGTTCGAATGCTTGTCCAGCTTCAGTAAATGTGCCAGCTTATCTTGCTTATACTAAGGAAGGTAATGTTAAAAAAGCTTTAGCCATACATTTAAAGAATAATCCATTTCCAGCAGTTTGCGGAAGAGTGTGCCCTCATGCATGTGAGGCAAAATGCCGTAGAAATGATATTGATTCAGCAGTAAATATTCGTTCCGTAAAGAGGTTTATGGCTGATTCAATAGATGATTATCTAAAATGTTTCCCGGAAAAGAAAGATTCTAATGGAATAAAGGTAGCAGTAATCGGTTCAGGTCCATCCGGAATGTCCAATGCATATTTCTTAACTATGCTGGGATATGAGGTCACTGTTTTTGAGTCCGAAACTAAAGCCGGAGGCATGCTTACCTATGCCATCCCTTCCTATAGGCTTCCTAAAGATATTGTGGAAAAAGAAATTCAGGCCTTATGTCAATATGGAGTAAGGATAAAAACTAATACTAAAATTGGAAAAGATGTCACCATCGATGAACTCAGAAAACAAGGTTTTAAGGCCTTTTATATTGCCATAGGAACGGGGGATTCAATGATGCCTTCAATTGAAGGTGCAGATGATAACAATAGAGTGATGAGTGGATTGGATTTTCTATATAAAATTAATAATAATGAAAAAATTTCTGTTGGCAGGGAGGTAGTAGTTATTGGTGGTGGAAATACCGCTATAGATGCAGCCCGAACTGCCAAAAGAATGGGGGCAGAGGTATCCATCGTGTATCGCCGAACCAGAGAAGAAATGCCGGCGGAGATAGAGGAAATTAAAGAAGCAGAAAATGAAGGAATAAAAATACAGCTTCTACAAAATATCAAATCAATTAAGTCAAATGGTAACAATAAGTTGGCAGTTGAATTTTTGAATATGCGGCTTGGTGAATTTGATAAATCGGGTCGGCGTAGACCTGTTGAGATAGAAGCATCTTCGTTTTTTAGAGAAATCGATCTATTGATTTTAGCTATTGGCCAGAAGCCATCTCTAAATGGTTTATTTGATAAAGAGTTGGTTAAACTGAATAGAGACAATACTATCTGTTGTGCTTCTCGTAAAGGTGAGACAATGTCAGAAGATATCTTTGCCGGTGGTGATGTGGTAACCGGTCCTTCTACTGTGGTAGAGGCAATCGGGCAGGCACAGAAGGCAGCTGAGGCCATAGATAAATATTTAACTGATGGCCAAGAGGAATATCCCTGGAATATTATGGATCCTATCGAAGTAGCGTTTGACCCAGAAGAAGAACCGGTAGATTATAAACGTGCAAAGAATATATTAGTTCCTGTAGAAAAAAGAGATTCTTACACGGAAGTTGAAAAGACGTGGGATAGAACAACTGCTTGTAAGGAATCTGAAAGATGCTTACGCTGTGAATTTAAGAAAGAAGAGGAGGGGTTATGATAGCAAGGGTAAAAGAAATCATTAAAAAACATGGTAATAAAAGAGAGAATTTACTGCAGATTTTACATGATATTCAGAATCAAAGTGACCAAAATTATATTAGTGAAGAGAATATTAAAACCTTAAGTGAGGAAATGAAGATACCGGTATCTGACATTAAAGGGACTGCTTCTTTTTACACCATGTATAGTTTTATTCCTCGCGGTAAATATATAATCAGAATTTGCGAAAGTCCTCCTTGCCATATATTAGGTGCTCAAACTATTTTCGATGCCGTAGAAATAAAATTAGGCATTAAAGTGGGAGAGACAACCAAAGATGGTCTCTTTACTTTAGAAGCAACAAGTTGTCTGGGAATTTGCGGGGTAGCTCCGGCAATGATGATTAATGATGAAGCATACGGAAATTTGGATGAAAAGAAGATTAATGAGATATTAGAGCAAATTCAAGAAAAGGAGAGGAAATAGTTATGAAAAAAAGAAGCATCGCCCAAATTTTAATTGGTATTGATGGAAATACTGTCCTTTCCGGAGCAAGAAAGATAAAAACAAAATTGATTACTGAGATAAACAAACAGGGTTTTTCTGAACAAATCCAGGTAGTTGAAACCGGAAGTATAGGGCCGGTTAATAAAGGGGTGGTTGTAGGTATTTATCCTACCGGGGAAATGTATGGAAATGTAACAGAAGATGATGTAGTCGAATTTGTTCAGGAAAGATTTGTAAAAGGTAGGCCTTATAAAAAATTGCTCCTTATTGAGAAATTGCAACCAGAAATAGATTTATTAGACAATGATTCTCGAAAAATGCAGTATCATGGAAGAATTGTTTTAGATAACTGCGGTAAAATTAATCCGGAAGATATTGAGGAATACATTGGAGTAAGTGGTTATGAGGCATTAGGTATAGGTTTAAAAGAAAAAACACCCGAAGATATTATACAAATAGTAAAAAATTCCGGACTACAGGGAAGAGGGGGTGCAGGTTTTCCTACCGGTTTAAAGTGGTCTTTTGCCGCAAAAGCTAAGATAACTCCAAAATATATTATTTGTAATGCTGATGAGGGAGAACCCGGTACTTTTAAAGATCGTTTAATTATGGAAGGTGACCCTCATAAAGTTTTAGAAGGAATGGCTATCTGCGGTTATGCCATAGGGGCTAATATCGGTTATATTTATATTCGCGGCGAATACCAGCTATCTATTCAAAGGTTAAAAAAAGCAATAGAAGATGCTGAAAAATTAGGTCTTTTAGGAAAGAATATATTTGGAACAGATTTTGATTTTGAGGTAAAAATTAAAATCGGAGCAGGCTCTTATGTCTGTGGAGAAGAAACGACTCTTTTAAATTCAATGGAAGGTTTTAGAGGGCAACCAAGATTTAAACCACCTTTTCCTGCTGAATCTGGATTTTTAACTAAACCTACCAATATAAACAATGTAGAGACTTTTGCAAATATTGCCCCGATTATTTTGAATGGTGCAGAATGGTTTAAAAAATTTGGAACAGAAAATTCCCCCGGCACTAAAGTTTATGCAGTATTAGGACATATAAACCGTCCGGGTGTAATTGAGGTTCCTATGGGCGTTACTCTAAGGGAGATTATTTATGATTATGCAGGAGGCATGTCTTCCGGGAATTTTAAAATGACCCAAATAGGAGGCACTGCTGGTAATATTCTTTCTTCGGAATTTTTAGATGTTCCCCTTGATTTTCAATCTCTGAAAAAAGTAGGTTATAGTCTGGGGTCTGGTGCAATATTAATTATGAATGAGACAGTTTCAGTGATAGATTTTATGAAATGTTGCATGAAATTTTTTGTTCATGAGTCCTGTGGGAAATGTACTCCCTGCCGCGAAGGTACCAGATATATCTATGAAATATTGGATAAAATTAGTTTGAGGAAGGGCAAAGCCGATGATATTGATACTTTAAAATTGTTAGGAGAAAATATGCAAGAGACTTCTTTCTGTCCACTGGGTCAGAGTGCTCCTAATTCTTTATTAAATTCATTAAATCTTTTTCCCGAAGAATATAATAATCTATTAATACAGTAAGTATTTTTTTATAAAAAATAAAAAGTTGAAAAGAATTTTTGAAAAGTATTATAAAAGATAAAAATTAAAAATCTTAGTTAAATAAAAGAAGGAGAATAAATTAATGATGAGAGAAGTCAAAATAACTATAGATGGACAGGAGGTAATAGCACAAGAGGGTAAAACTATATTAGAAATTGCCACAGAATTAGGCATTAAAATACCTACTCTGTGTGCTATGCCTGAACTTGGATTTACTCCTGGTTCCTGCCGGGTATGTGTGGTAGAAGTGGAAGGTGCCCCTACCCTAGTTGCTTCTTGTGTTTTTCCTATAAGGGAGGGCTTGGTAATCCATACTCACAGCGAAAGAGTTCTTAAAGCCCGCAGGATAGTATTGGAACTTTTAATAGCCAGTCACCCTCTTGACTGTATGACCTGTGAGAAAAATGGGGCTTGTGATTTAGAGGATTTAGCCTATGAATTAGGAGTGAAGGAGTCAAGATTTGAACGAAGCAAAAAACAGATACCCTTAGATGAAACCAATCCTTTCATTGTTAGAGATTTAAATAAGTGTATTTTATGTGGTCGATGTGTAGAAATGTGTAATGAAATTCAACAGACCCATGCTATCGATTTTGGATATCGAAGTTCACAAACAAAGATTATAGCTGATGGAGATGTTGGTTTAAGATATTCCGAATGTGTCTCTTGCGGACAATGTGTGGCGGTTTGTCCGGTTGGCGCATTAATTGATAAAGCAGCTCAAGGGAAAGGGAGAGCATGGGAGTTTACTAAAGTAAAAACTACCTGTAATTATTGTGGGTGTGGATGTAATTTTGATTTTAATATTAAAGATGGAAAAGTAGTAAAAGTGACCTCTAAT